>NZ_VHLB01000141.1:0-15433 GCF_006547365.1 Myxococcus sp. AB056
CGCCGGTGCCTGGGGTGACGCGGCGGGGGCCGGGGGCGTCACCGCCGTCACGCGGGCCGCGTAGCCCGGCGCGTCGATGTGCACGTTGCCGGCCTCGTCGATGCGGACGGTGGCCTTCTCGAACTTCTGGTTGGTGACGCCGTCAATCTTGACGCCGTTGAGGAAGATGGAGCCTGCGTGCGCCCCGAACGGGGCCAGGGCCAGGGCGGCGGCGAGCGCGGCGCTGGGGAACAGGGGGTTCTTCATGCGGGTCACTCCTGAGAATCTCCAACAGTCCCGGGCACTTGCAACGCTTAGCGCACCCGGCGGGACGGAACAAGGCGCGCATACACCCCGTTGGAGCGTCCCAGCTGCCCGGAGATTCACCCCACCCACTCAGGGCATGGGCTCGGGAGGCACCTCGCGCTGCGCCAAGGCCCAGTCACCGCCCAGCCCGTGGCCCTCACGGAAGCGCCGGAAGTCCCGGCGGACCGCGCGCGGATAGCGCCGGAAGCGCTCCAATTCGCCCTGCTTGATGGCGTTGCGGATGCGGGTGGGGCCGGCGTTGTAGGCCATCAGGGCCAGGTCCAGGTCCCCACCGAAGCGCTCCTGTAACGAGCGCAGGTAACGGATGCCCAGCCGCACGCAGAGCGCGGTGTCCGCGGTCACTTCCTCGCGAGACAGGCGCAGTCCTTCCTTCTCCGCCAGGAAGTGCAGCGTGCTCGGTTTGATCTGCATCAACCCGCGCGCGCCCTTCACGGACACGGCATCTTCCGTGAAGTCCGACTCCACGTCGATGATGGCCAGGATCAGCAGCGGATCATACGCGAGCCGCCCGGCCTCCTCGGCGATGGCCTGGATGAGCTGCCGGCGCAGCGTCAGGCCCAGGTCCGGGGCCCGGCGCGCCAGCACCGCATCGATGAGCGACGCCTCGGGGGAGATGACCTCCGCCGCCACGACGCCCGGAACAACGGGCTGCACCGGCCGCTCCTCCAGCAACGGCACCAGCCGCGCCGACACGACGAGCGCCGCCCCCGCGAGCAACGGGAGCCGGGAACAACCCGAGCTGAAGGCGTGGAGACGTTCGAAGAGCCGCGTACCGAAAGACCTCCCGCCCGAAGGGGCGGGAGCTTTCACTTCCGGTGCTCCAGGGCTTGGATGCGCTCGGCCAGCTTGTCCAGCCGGGTTCCAAACGCCGCCAGCTCCTCGCGGCGGGGAAGCTTCATCTTCGTCAGGGCCTGGCGCACCCGCTCTTCCACGTTGTGCTCCAGGTCCTTGCGGTGGCCCACCAGCCGCTCACTGAACTCCCGGGCCTGGCGCTTCACCTCGTCCTGGCTCCAACCCGCCACCGCGGCCACGCGCTGCACGGCCCGTGAAGCTTCTTCCTCGGCCGTGTTCACCGCCAGCAGCGCCTGGCTCCAGAGACGCTCGAACGTCTCCGTCACGGAGTGCTTCTCTCGGGGGGCCTCGGGCTTGTTGTCCATGGGGTCTCTCCGGGAGGTGTACAGGCCAGACGTTCAGGCCCGACCCGGTCGGGGAACGGCCGAAATAAGCACACCCCCGACGTGAAGGGAACGACGGCGATGTGCCTCCCCCTCCTCTTTCGTACTCCGAGAAAGGGAGAGGTCACACTGCCTGTCGGGATTCAACGGGACTTCAGGCGCGCGGCGAGGACGCGGGGCTGCTCGCGGGCTTCGCGCCGTTCACCCGACGAACGGGCTTCAGCAGCGAGTCCACCTTGCGGGACAGCTTCGCCAGCTCCTTGTTGAGGTCCTTCAGCTGCGCCTGGCTGGCCACGCCCACGGCCTCGACGACGCGCGTCTGGATACCGTCAAAGCGCTTGCGCAGCTCGGTGCCCGCGGCGTCCACGCGCCGGCTCAGCTCGGTGCTGGCCTCGTTGGCGCGCTTGCTCAGCTCCTGCACGCGGGGGTCCGTCAGCAGCTCACCGGCCTGGAACTTCGCCCACAGCGCCTGGGCCTCCTTGGCGGCCTCCTGCCCACGGGACTCCAAGGTCTTCACGACCTTGCCCGCTTCGCCTTCCAGTTCCTCGATGCGCTTCTGCGCCTGGGAAATCTGGGCCTTCAGAAAGCTCTCCACATTCTGCGCCAGTCCGCTCTTCGCAGCGGCCTCGGAGCTCTGAACTTCGTTCTGCGTCGCCTCGGTCTCGGTCTTCGTCGTGGCCATACCGTCCTCCCCTATCCCGGCTTTCGCCGGGCGGTAACCAGGTGCGTCACTACAGCGTTCAATAGTTAACGCAGCGCGCCATAAGCGTCAAGCCAACGACGAGCCCATAACGCGATTAGCCATAAACAAAGGAAAACCGCCGCCCCAGAGAAAGCTCTGGGAGCGGCGGTTGTCTTTCAGCGAACGCTTTGAGGACGGCTGGGGCGCGGATTAGGCCGCGCCGGTCGTCTGCGTGCCTACCGGGCGGGAAGGCTCGCCCAGGGGGCCGGTGTCGCCGTGAGTGGCGGCCAGGGCGGCCTCCATCTCGTTGACCTCGTCGGTGGGGCTCTCCACCGCGATGTCCAGGTGCTTGTAGTTCGGCAGACCCGTGCCGGCGGGGATGAGCCGGCCCATGATGACGTTCTCCTTGAGGCCGCGCAGGTAGTCCACCTTGCCGTTGATGGCGGCCTCGGTGAGCACCTTGGTGGTCTCCTGGAAGGACGACGCGGAGATGAAGGACTCGGTGGAGAGCGAGGCCTTGGTGATGCCGAGCAGCAGCGGCTCGCCAACGGCGGGACGCTTGCCTTCCGACATGACCTTCTCGTTCTCCTCCTCGAACACCCACTTCTCGACCTGCTCATCGACCAGGAAGTTGGTGTCGCCCACATCGGTGACGCGCACGCGGCGGAGCATCTGCCGCACGATGGTCTCGATGTGCTTGTCGTTGATCTTCACGCCCTGCAGTCGGTAGACCTCCTGCACTTCGTCCACCAGGTAGCGCGCGAGTTCCTTCTCGCCGAGCACCTTGAGGATGTCGTGCGGGTTGGCCGAGCCGTCCATCATCGCCTCGCCGGCCTTCACGCGGTCGCCGGAGTGGACGCTGATGTTCTTGCCCTTGGAGATCAGGTACTCCTTGGCCAGGTCCGTGCGCTGCTCGCCGTTCACCTCGGGGGTGATGATGAGCTTGCGCTTGCCCTTGGTGTCCTTGCCGAACGACACCACGCCGTCGATCTCCGCGATCGCCGCCGCGTCCTTCGGCTTGCGCGCCTCGAAGAGCTCGGCCACGCGAGGCAGACCGCCCGTGATGTCCTTGGTCTTCGTCGTCTCGCGCGGCACCTTGGCGATGACCTCGCCCGGGTGGATCTCATCGCCGTCGTTGACGGTGATGATGGAGCCCTGCGGCAGGAAGTAGCTCGCCGGATTGCGGGAGCTGGGCAGGTCCATCATGTTGCCATTGGCATCGCGGATGGTGACGCGCGGACGCGCCTCCGGGTCCTTGGACTCGATGACCGTCTTACGCGACAGACCGGTCACCTCGTCCAGCGCCTCGGACATCGTCACGCCTTCGATGATGTCCTCGTAGCGCACGACACCGCCGACCTCGGTCAGCAGCGGAATCGCGAACGGGTCCCACTCCGCCATGAGGACGCCCGGCTCGATGCGCTGGCCTTCCTTCACGAGGATGCGGGCACCGTAGATGACCTGGTAGCGCTCGCGCTCGCGGCCCGAGTCGTCCACGACGACGATTTCGCCGTTGCGGTTCATGGCCACCAGCGTGCCGTCCGTCTTCTGCACGGTGACGAGGCCCGCGAACTTCACGCTACCCGCGTAGCGGTTCTCCAGGCTGGACTGCTCCGCGCGCCGCGTCGCCGCACCACCGATGTGGAAGGTGCGCATCGTGAGCTGGGTACCCGGCTCACCGATGGACTGCGCCGCGATGACGCCGACCGCCTCACCCACGGACACCTTGCGGCCGCGGGCCAGGTCACGGCCGTAGCACTCCACGCAGATGCCGCGCTTGGCCTGGCAGGTGAGCACCGAGCGGATCTTCACCTTGTCCATGCCGCTGTTCTCGATGCGGCGGACGCGGTCCTCGTCGATCTCCTCGTTCGCGCGCACCAGCACCTCGCCCGTCACGGGGTCGAGGATGTCATCCAGGGCCACGCGGCCCAGGATGCGCTCGCCGAGCGGTTCGATGATCTCGCCGCCCTCCACCAGGGCGCCGATGAACAGGCCGTCCATGGTGCCGCAGTCGTACTCGTTGATGATGGCGTCCTGCGCCACGTCCACGAGACGGCGGGTGAGGTAACCGGAGTTGGCCGTCTTGAGCGCCGTGTCCGCCAGACCCTTACGGGCGCCGTGCGTGGAGATGAAGTACTGCAGCACGGAGAGGCCTTCACGGAAGTTGGCCGTGATGGGCGTCTCGATGATTTCGCCGGAGGGCTTCGCCATCAGGCCACGCATACCCGCCAGCTGACGGATCTGCTGGGCGCTACCACGCGCACCCGAGTCGGCCATGATGTAGATGGGGTTGAAGGACGGCTGCTTGCGCGTCTCGCGCTTGCCGTCGCGGTCCCCGGACGTCTCCTCCTGGGAGATCTGCTGCATCATCTCCTGGGCGACCTTCTCGGTGATCTCCGCCCAGATATCGATGACCTTGTTGTAGCGCTCGCCGTCGGTGATGAGACCCTCGAGGTACTGGTTCTCGATCTCCGACACCACCGCGCGCGCCTCGTCCAGGAACACCTGCTTCTTCGCAGGGATGATCATGTCCTTGAGCGCGATGGAGATACCGGCGCGGGTGGCGTTGTAGTAGCCGAGGCTGCGCACGCGGTCCGCGAGCAGCACCGTCTCCTTCTCACCCGTGAGGCGGTAGCAGAGGTCGATGAGGCCGCCGAGCGACTTCTTGTCGAGCACCTTGTTGATGGCGTCGAAGCCCACCGCGCGCGGGACGACCTCCCACAGGAGGACGCGGCCGACGGTGGTCTCCTTGCGCTTGCCGTCGATGCGGCAGACGACCTTCGCCTGGAGGTGCACTTCACCGTGGTCGTACGCGGCACGCACCTCGTCCGGCGAGGCGAACACGCGGCCCTCGCCGTTGGCGAACTCGCGGGCGCGGGTCATGTAGTAGATGCCGAGCACCATGTCCTGCGTCGGGACGATGATGGGCTTGCCGTTCGCGGGGCTGAGGATGTTGTTCGTCGACATCATCAGCACGCGGGCCTCCATCTGAGCCTCGATGGAGAGCGGCACGTGCACGGCCATCTGGTCGCCGTCGAAGTCGGCGTTGAAGGCGGCGCACACCAGCGGGTGGAGCTGGATGGCCTTGCCTTCAATCAGCACGGGCTCGAAGGCCTGCATGCCCAGACGGTGCAGCGTGGGCGCGCGGTTGAGGAGCACCGGGTGCTCGCGGATGACGTCCTCGAGGATGTCCCAGACCTCGGGACGCTCCTTCTCCACCATCTTCTTCGCGGACTTGATGGTGGTGACGTAACCCTTCTCTTCGAGCTTGTTGTAGATGAACGGCTTGAAGAGCTCGAGCGCCATGATCTTCGGCAGGCCGCACTGGTGCAGGCGCAGCTCGGGACCCACGACGATGACGGAGCGGCCCGAGTAGTCCACGCGCTTGCCGAGCAGGTTCTGGCGGAACCGGCCCTGCTTGCCCTTGAGCATGTCGGACAGCGACTTCAGCGGGCGCTTGTTGGGGCCCGTGATGGTCTTCCCGCGGCGGCCGTTGTCGAACAGCGCGTCCACGGCCTCCTGCAGCATCCGCTTCTCGTTGCGGATGATGATGTCCGGAGCGTTCAGCTCCTGGAGGCGCTTCAGACGGTTGTTGCGGTTGATGACGCGGCGGTACAGGTCGTTCAGGTCGGAGGTCGCGAAGCGGCCACCGTCCAGGGGAACGAGCGGGCGCAGGTCCGGCGGAATCACCGGAATCACGTCCAGCATCATCCACTCCGGCTTGTTGCCGGAGACGCGGAACGCCTCGGCCACCTTCAGGCGCTTGGCGTACTTCTTCCGCTTCGCCTCGCTGGTGGTCTCGCGCATGTCCTTGCGCAGCTCTTCGGACAGCTTCTCCACGTCCAGCGACTTGAGCATCTCGCGGACGGCCTCGCCGCCCATGCCCGTGGTGAAGGAGTCCTCACCGTGCTCCTGGAAGAGCCGGTGCATCTTGTCCTCGCTGATGAGCTCGCCCTTCTGCAGCGGCGTCGCCTTCGGATCGAGGACGATGTAGCTCTCGCAGTAGAGGACCTTCTCCAGCTCCTTCAGCGTGATGTCGAGCAGGTTGCCGATGCGGCTCGGCAGCGACTTGAGGAACCAGATGTGGGCCACCGGCGTGGCCAGGGTGATGTGGCCCAGGCGCTCACGGCGCACCTTGGACTGGATGACCTCCACGCCGCACTTCTCGCACACCACGCCGCGGTGCTTCATGCGCTTGTACTTGCCGCAGTTGCACTCGTAGTCCTTCACCGGCCCGAAGATGCGGGCGCAGAAGAGCCCGTCCCGCTCCGGCTTGAACGTGCGGTAGTTGATCGTCTCCGGCTTCTTCACCTCGCCATGGGACCACTGGCGAATCTTGTCGGGCGACGCCAGGGCGATGCGGATGGCGTTGAACGACAGCGGGTCCTTCGGCTTCTCGAAGAAGTTGAAAATGTCCTTCACGTTGCCTCCGAAATCTCGTTGGGCGCCCTCCCCTTCCAGGAGGGCCGCCAGCTGATTCGGGCCCCCGCCCCGACCCGGCCGCGCCCGACCCTATCGGGACGGCGGGCGGCCGGTCAGGCGGGCGCTCCGTGCAATCAGGCCTCGGTTCCCGTCTTGCGCTCCTCGCCGTCACCGCCGCCGAGGAAGTCGCCTCCGAAGCTGCGCTGCCGCTCCGGCGGGGCGCTCTCCAGCAGCTCCACGTCGAGCGCGAGCGACTGGAGTTCCTTGAGGAGCACGTTGAACGACTCGGGCAGGCCGCTCTCCAGGACGTTGTCGCCCTTGACGATGGCCTCGTACATGCGCGTGCGGCCCACCACGTCGTCCGACTTGACGGTGAGGAACTCCTGCAGCGTGTACGCCGCGCCGTAGGCCTCCATCGCCCAGACTTCCATCTCGCCCAGACGCTGACCGCCGAACTGCGCCTTGCCGCCCAGGGGCTGCTGCGTGACGAGCGAGTAGGGCCCGATGGAGCGGGCGTGGATCTTCTCGTCCACCAAGTGGTGCAGCTTCAGCATGTACATGACGCCCACGGTGACGTTCTGGTCGAACGGCTCACCGGTGCGCCCGTCGAAGAGCACCATCTGGCCCGTGCGGGGCAGCTGACCCTCGTCCAGCAGGGCGTGGATCTCCGTCTCCTGTGCGCCGTCGAAGACGGGCGTGGCGACGTGGATGCCCCGCTTGGAGCGGAGGCACAGCTGCTTGATCTCCTCGTCGTCGAGCTTGTCGAGGAACTCGTCGAACGCCGGGTCGCTGTAGATGACCTTGAGGCGCTCCTTGATGGCGTCCGAGCTCCAGTTGGCCTCGACGTAGCGCTGCAGCGCTTCGCCGGTGCCCTTGGCGGCCCAGCCCAGGTGCGTCTCGAGGATCTGCCCGATGTTCATGCGCGAGGGCACGCCCAGCGGGTTGAGGACGATGTCCACCGGACGCCCGTCCTCCAGGTACGGCATGTCCTCCTCGGGGAGGATGCGGGACACGACGCCCTTGTTACCGTGGCGGCCGGCCATCTTGTCGCCCACGGCCAGCTTGCGCTTGATGGCGACGTACACCTTCACCATCTTGATGACGCCCGGCGGCAGCTCGTCGCCCTTCTTGATGCGGGCGATCTTCTCGCCGAAGGCCAGCTTCACGGCCTCCTTCGTCTCCTCCAGGTTGCGGAGGATGTCGCGCAGGCGCGAGTCCAGCGGGTCGCCGACGGAGATCTCACCCCAGTACTTGTAGGGCACCGTGGACAGCAGTTCGTCGTCGAGGATGTCCCCCTTCTTCAGGAGGATCTTCCCCTTGTCGTCCACGAGCTTGCCCTGGACCTCCTTGGTGCGCACCAGGCCGCGGATGCGGCCGAACGCGCTGTCCTGGAGGACCTTGATCTCGTCGTTCTGGTCCTTGAGGAGCTTCGCCTCCTCCATGGACTCGATCTGCTTGGCGCGCTCGTCCTTCTCCACGCCCTTGCGGCTGAACACCTTGGCGTTGATGACGGTGCCCACCACGCCCGGCGGGACGCGCAGCGAGCTGTCACGCACGTCGCCGGCCTTCTCGCCGAAGATGGCGCGCAGCAGCTTCTCTTCGGGAGACAGCTGCGTCTCGCCCTTCGGGGTGATCTTGCCCACCAGCACGTCACCGGGCTTCACCTCGGCGCCGATGCGGATGATGCCGCTCTCATCGAGGTCCTTGAGGGCCTCCTCACCCACGTTCGGGATGTCGCGGGTGATCTCCTCCTTGCCCAGCTTGGTGTCGCGCGCGATGCACTCGAACTCCTCGATGTGGATCGACGTGAAGACGTCGTCCTTGAGGATGCGCTCGCTGATGAGGATGGAGTCCTCGAAGTTGTAGCCCTGCCACGGCATGAACGCGACGACCACGTTCTGGCCCAGCGCCAGCTCGCCCGTCTCGGTGGCCGGACCGTCGGCGATGACGTCACCCTTCTTCACCCGGTCGCCCTTGCTGATGATGGGCTTCTGGTTGAGGCAGGTGTTCTGGTTGGAGCGCTGGTACTTGAGCAGGTTGTAGATGTCGACCTCGCTCGTGACATCGCTCAGCGAGGCCGGCACGTCCGCCTTCACCACGATGCGGCCGGCGTCCACGCTCTCCACGATGCCGTCGCGCCGGGCCACGCAGGTGACGCCGGAGTCGCGGGCGACGATGGACTCGATGCCCGTGCCCACCAGCGGCGCCGCGGTGCGCAGCAGCGGAACGGCCTGGCGCTGCATGTTGGAGCCCATGAGCGCGCGGTTGGCGTCGTCGTTCTCCAGGAACGGGATGAGCGACGCGGCCACCGACACGAGCTGCTTCGGGGACACGTCCATCAGGTCCACGTCCTCGGCGCGAGCCTGGACGAACTCACCACCGCGGCGGCTGGACACCAGCGCGTTGGCGAACTTGCCCTTCTTGTCCGTCTCCGCGTTCGCCTGGGCGATGGTGTGCTTCTCCTCCTCGAGGGCGGAGTAGAAGGCCACGTCGGTCGTCACCACGCCCGCCTCGACCTTGCGGTACGGCGTCTCGACGAAGCCGAACTCATTGACGCGCGCGTAGGTGGACAGCGACGCGATAAGGCCGATGTTCGGACCTTCCGGCGTCTCGATGGGGCAGATGCGGCCGTAGTGCGTCGGGTGCACGTCGCGCACCTCGAAGCCCGCGCGCTCGCGGGTGAGGCCGCCGGGCCCGAGCGCCGACAGGCGCCGCTTGTGCGTGACCTCGGACAGGGGGTTCGTCTGGTCCATGAACTGCGACAGCTGGCTGGACCCGAAGAACTCCTTGATGACCGCGGTGACGGGCTTGGCGTTGATGAGATCGTGCGGCATGAGCGTCTCGATCTCCTGGAGGCTCATGCGCTCCTTGATCGCCCGCTCCATGCGCACCAGGCCGATGCGGTACTGGTTCTCCAGCAGCTCGCCCACCGCGCGGACGCGGCGGTTGCCCAGGTGGTCGATGTCGTCGATGGTCCCCTTGCCGTTCTTCAGATCGATCAGGTAGCGGATCACCTCGAGGATGTCCCGCTTGGTGAGGATCTGCCCGTCGAGCGGCTCCTCGAGGCCGAACTTGAAGTTCAGCTTGAGGCGGCCGACCTTGGAGAGGTCGTAGCGCTCCGGGTTGAAGAACAGGTTGGTGAACAGGTTGATGGCCGTCTCCGGCGTCGGCGGATCGCCAGGGCGCAGGCGGCGGTAGATCTCCATGATGGACTGCTCGGGGGTCTCGAGCTTGTCCAGCATCAACGTCTCACGCAGGTACGGGCCCACGTTGAGGTTGTCGATGAAGAGGACCTTGAACTCCTTGATGCCGTGCTTGAGGAGCTCGTCGACCTTCTCCTGGGTGACTTCCTCGTTGCACTCAAGGAGCACCACGCCGTTGGTCTCTTCGACCACGTCGTAGGCGGACACCTTGGTGAAGAGCTCGTCCGCATCGATCGGGAGCGTCTTCATCTTCGCCGCTTCGAGCTTCTTGATGGCGGCGCGGGTGAACTTGCGGTTCTTCTTGACGATCAGCTCGCCCGTCTTGGCCTTGATGTCGCGGGTCGCGCGCTGGCCAGGCAGCAGCTCGAGCTCGACGCTCTTCTCGAACTCCTCCGCGCTGTGGAGGTAGATCGTCTCCGTCGCGTAGTAGTAGTTGAGGATCTCCTCGGTGGAGCCCTTGAACTCCAGCGGGTTCTTCTTCGCGGTGTCCGGGACGGCGCCGAGCGCGCGGATGAGCACCGTGGCCGGCAGCTTGCGGCGGCGGTCGATGCGCACGTACAGCAGGTCCTTGTGGTCGAACTCGAAGTCGATCCACGAACCGCGGTAGGGAATGATGCGGGCGTTGTAGAGCAGCTTGCCAGACGAGTGGCTCTTGCCCTTGTCGTGGTCGAAGAAGGCGCCCGGGCTTCGGTGCAGCTGGCTGACGACGACGCGCTCGGTACCGTTGATGATGAAGGTGCCGTTCTGGGTCATCAGCGGGATTTCGCCGAAGTAGACCTCCTGCTCCTTCACGTCGCGGATGGACTGGGCGCCGGTCTCCTCGTCCTTGTCCCACACGACCAGGCGCACCACCACCTTGATGGGCGCCGAATACGTCATGCCACGCTGGTGGCACTCATCTACGTCATACTTCGGGCGCTCCAGGTGATAGCTCACGAACTCCAGCGAGGAGGTCTCGTTGAAGTCGCGGATAGGGAACACCGACTTGAAGACGCCCTGAAGACCGAGGTCCTCGCGCTTGTCGGCGGCAATGTCCGCCTGGAGGAACTTCTCGTAGGACTGCTTCTGGATGTTGATAAGATTGGGAATGTCGATGATCTTCGCGATCTTCGCGAAGGTCTTCCGCACGCGGAAATTGTTCTGGATCTGCGTCGGCATTCTGGCTCCGGGGACGACTGCTCGGGCGGGCAAACTTCAGTAACGCGCGGCGGCGCCGGGAAATTTGCAACGGTCAAATGGGCAAAGCCGGCGCCCCCACTCAGGGAGCGCCGGCCTGCACATCCGGTCAGGAGGCTGCCCGAAATTTCCCGGAAAACCGGACAGTCCCTGTAGAAACTACTTGATGTCGACGGTCGCACCAGCCGCGGTGAGCTGGTCCTTGATCTTCTTGGCGTCGTCCTTGTTGACGCCTTCCTTGACGTTCTTCGGAGCGCCCTCGACCAGGTCCTTGGCCTCCTTCAGGCCCAGGCCGGTGATCGCGCGGATCTCCTTGATGACGTTGATCTTGTTGGCGCCGGCGTTGGCCAGCACCACCGTGAACTCCGTCTTCTCCTCGACAGGAGCGGCGGCGGCGGCCGGGCCCGCGGCAACGGCCACGGCGGCGGCGGAGACGCCCCACTTGTTCTCGAGCTGCTTCACGAGCTCGGCCGCCTCGAGGACGGTCAGGGAGGAAAGCTGGTCAACAATCGCGTTCAGGTCAGCCATTGAAATGTGTCCTTCTGGTTTCGACTAACGGCCAACTCCCCCTTTGGAGAGTTCCGGCCGGAGAGGTTGCGGTAGAAAAACTTCTCGAACAGATGAGGGCTTCTCAGCCCTGCGCCTTGTCCGCGTTGGCCTGGACGACTCGGGCGAGCTGCGAACCCGGAGCCGCGATGGTCCGAACCAGCTTGCTCGCGGGCTGGCTGATGACGCCCAGCAGCTGCGCGCGAAGCTCGGGCAGACCCGGCAGCTTCGCCAGGGCCTTCACGCCGGCGACGTCGACCTTGCGGCCTTCGACGACGGCAGTGCGGATCTTGATCTTGTCCTCGATGTCCTTCGCGAACTCGACCAGGATCTTCGCGGGAGCCACCACGTCGCCGTAGCTGATGCACAGGGCCACGGGGCCCGTGAAGTCATCAGCGATGACCGACACGGACGTGCCCTGCGCGGCACGGCGCGCCAGCGTGTTCTTGATGACCTTGTACTCGACGTTGCCCTCGCGGAACTTCTTGCGGAGCTTGGTCACCGTCTCCACGTCCACCTTGGTGAACTCGGCGACGACGGCGGAGGTCGTCCTCGAGAACTTCTCGTGGAGCTCCTTGATCATCTCTTCCTTCTCGCTCTTCAGCACTTTGACTCACCTCCTTACTGGGCCCGCCTTTTCAGGACGGGCGTGATGCCTGGGCCAAAGTGGCAGAGCGAGAGGAGCCTCGAGAGGCACCACACCGCACCTCCAGTCTCGGCAGGGCTGACCTTGCGGTCGTTTGAACCAGGGGTCGAAGGTGCCGTCCGGCCGGTTGCCCGGCTGCCAACGGAACATGCATCCTCTTCGCCCAGGTCCCTGCTGTCATGAACCAGGTGTCGGGACGCCGCGCCTCACGACGTGGCGCCCCAATTGCAAAAGCCGGGGGCCTATACCCCCGGCTTCAGCAAAGATCCAGAACTTTCGAACCTGTGACGTCAGACAGGTGACAGCCCTGACCCGTAGTCAGGGCTGCGTCCCCCTGTCCGTGCGACCGGACGGCGATTAGCCGTGGCGCGCCTTGATTTCCATGGTGTCGAGCTTGATGCCCGGCCCCATGGAGGACGAGATGGCGATACCCTGGAGGTACACGCCCTTCGCGGCGGCCGGCTTCAGCTTCATCACCAGGTCCACCAGCGCGTTGAAGTTGGCCTCGAGCTTCTCGACCTCGAAGGAGGACTTGCCCAGCTTCGCGTGGACGATACCGGCCTTCTCGGCGCGGAAGTCGACCTTACCACCCTTGGCGTCGCGAATGGCCTTCGCGACATCCATGGTCACCGTGCCGACCTTCGGGTTCGGCATCAGGCCGCGGGGACCGAGCACCTTACCGAGGCGACCGACGACACCCATCATGTCCGGGGTGGCGATGACGGTGTCGAAATCGAGGAAGCCCTCCTCGATGCGCTTCTGGAGGTCCTCGGCGCCGACGACGTCCGCGCCGGCGTTGGTCGCGTCGGTGGCCTTCTCACCCTTGGCGAACACGGCCACGCGCACGGTGGCGCCGGTGCCGTGCGGGAGCACCACGGCGCCACGGACCATCTGGTCCGCGTGCTTCGGGTCCACGCCCAGGTTGATGGAGACGTCGACCGTCTGGTCGTACTTGGTGGAGCGAGCCTCCACCGTCTTCTTCAGGAGCTGAAAGCCCTCGGCGACGGCGTAGCGCTTATCGCGGTCAACCAGAGCGGCGGCCGCACGGAACTTCTTCCCAGTCTTAGCCATGACAGAAATCCTTGTCGTGAGTGGGTGCGCGGCGGCCTAGCCGACGACGTCGATGCCCATGGAGCGTGCGGTGCCAGCAATGGTGCTCATGCAGGCCTCGAGCGACGCGGCGGTGGTGTCCTGGATCTTCTTCTTCGCGATTTCCTCGAGCTGAGCGCGGGTGATCTGCCCGACCTTCTCCTTGCCCGGCTTCTTCGCGCCCGAACCCTTCTTCTTCTCCGTGTGGAGACCCGCGGCCTTCTTGATGAGGACGGCGGCGGGAGGGGTCTTCAGGATGAAGGTGAAGGAGCGGTCCGCATACACGGTGATGACCACCGGGATGATGAGACCTTCCTTGGCTTCCGCCTGGGTCTTCGCGTTGAACTGCTTGCAGAACTCCATGATGTTCACGCCCTGCTGACCGAGCGCGGGGCCGATCGGCGGAGCGGGGTTCGCCTTGCCGGCGGGGATCTGCAGCTTGACCTGACCTGTGATCTTCTTCATCGAACGACAACTGCCTTTCGAGTGGGTGGTGCGAGCGGGCTACCAGACGGGGAAGCCCTCCCACCCATGAGTCCGGCCCCAATACGGGGACCAGAAATGCGAACGCCGCGCACGCCATACAGGAGTGCACGGCGCGGCATCAACTGCTAGCCGGTGGTCTTCTCCACCTGCATGAAGTCCAGCTCCACCGGGGTGGCACGGCCGAAGATGCTGACCAGCACCTTCACCCTGCCCTTCTCCGCATTGACCTCTTCCACGGTCCCGTTGAAGTTCGCGAACGGACCGTCGATGACGCGCACCGTGTCGCCGTCGTCGAACTGCACCTTGGGCTTCGGCTTGAGCGTGCCTTCGGAAATCTGCGACGTCAGCCGCGCCACTTCCTGGTCGGAGATGGGCAACGGATTCTGGTTCTGCGCCGTTCCCGGGAACCCGGTGATCTTCGGCGTGTTCTTCACCAGGTGGAGCGTCCGGTCGTTCAGCTCCATCTGCACGAAGATGTAGCCGGGGAAGAACTTGCGGCGAGAGGTCTTCTTCTCGCCCTTCACCATTTCGACGACCTGTTCCATCGGAATCAGGATTTCACCGAACTGGTCCTGAAGGCCCTCCAGACGGACCTTCTCTTCCAGGCTCTTCTTCGCCTGGTTCTCGAAGTTCGAGTAGGTGTGGACCACGTACCATTTCATCGCCATTACAGCTTCCCCCACATGGCCGGCAGCCACTCCACCATCAGGTTGTAGGCGGCGGTATCGATGCAGAAGAGGATGACGGCGGCAACCAGGGACGCCACGACGACGGCCATGGTCGACGCCTTGGTCTCCGACCAGGTGGGCCAGGTGACCTTCATCAACTCCGAAGCCACATCGATGGACAGCGCATGGGTGCGCGGGTGGAAGTACGCCCCCACAGCCAGTCCCACGGCCAGCGCGTAGCCCACCAGGGTGGACACCTTCCAGTCCAAGCCCTCAATGAGGACCGGGTCGCTCCAGCTGAATCGCGCCCACAGCAGTCCGAGCAGACGCTCCAGGAAGAGGGCCAGGACGATGCCGACGAGAAGATAGAAGATGACCACGAGCCGCTTCGGATCCATCGCCGAGCGGTTAGCCTGCTGGCTGGCCTCTGATGCCGTCGCCATGGTGCCTCACGAGGTACTGCGGATGCGAATTCGCGAAACTGCGAAAACACAGGAACCCCCGGCACCTCCAGGTACCGGGGGCCCCGCGACTACTGAGAGTTGGCAGGCCAGGAGGGATTCGAACCCCCAACACGCGGATTTGGAGACCGCTGCTCTACCGTTGGAGCTACTGGCCTAGAACCTTCCCTGAACTACCGACCTAGACCTTACCTTCCTTGTGGTCCTGATGCTTGCGGCAACGAGGACAGAACTTGCTCAGCTCGAGCTTGTCCTGGCTCTTCCGCTTGTTCTTCGTGGTCGTGTAGTTCCGCTCCTTGCACACAGTGCACTCGAGCGAAATAATGGAACGATTGCCCTTCGGCATGACCTACCTCACCAGATACGAGAGGGGAAGGCTACCACAACGCAGCCCTCCCCTCGGAATCGGGACAGTGAGCCCGGCGGCCTCACGGCCGACCCGGCATTACTCGATGATTTCCGCCACGACGCCGGCGCCCACGGTGCGGCCACCCTCGCGAACAGCGAAGCGCAGCTCCTTCTCCATGGCCACAGGGGTGATGAGCTCCACCTCGATGGCGATGTTGTCGCCCG
>NZ_VHLB01000142.1:0-15335 GCF_006547365.1 Myxococcus sp. AB056
CCCCAGGCCAAGGCCCAGGTGACCCGGCCCGGCATGTCCGGGGTGTCCCAGTTCGAGTCCCCGCCCGCCCGGCAACAGCCCGTGGCGCTGAACGCCCCCGCGGCCCTGGCGCGCGGCCCGAGCGTCGCGCCGGGCAGCTATCCCACCGCCGCGGACGTGCGGAACATCGCCGCCATGCAGGACCCGGTGGCGCGCAACCATGCGATTACCCAGGGCTATTCGGACCTGTCCAACGCCATGGGTCAGCTGCTGGGCACGGAGAACGCCAACTGGTCCACCTTCGCGACCTGGGCCTCGAAGCAAGCCGGCGTGAGCATCCGTGGCGAGGACATGCCCAAGTTCTTCACGGACGCGCTCAAGGGCGCCGACGGCGTCATGGGGCCGATGTCCAAGGTGGACGACCTGCTGCGCAAGCTGGGCCTCCCCTCGCTGCCGCTGGGCGACATCGCCTCGGCGGGCAATCAGGCGCTCCAGAACGTCAGCAAGGCCATCGCCGACGGCAACAAGCTGGTGTTCGAGGAGGTGGGCCAGGAGTTCGCCCGCTTCGTGGAGACCTTCCAGGGCGACACCCAGCATGACGCCGCCAAGGTGGAGCAGTACCTGAGCGGCTTCCCCGCGGACAAGCCGTTGCTGAAGGAGGCCTTCGGCCACTACGCCCAGGCCATGTTCGAGAAGGACCCGAACAAGAAGGCCGAGCTGATGCTCCTGGCCAACGACAAGGTGGGCCTGCACGAGCAGACGCAGCTCCAGCCCTACGTCGAGAAGGCGCTCAACTCGCCGGTGAAGGACACCTTCCGCGACATCCTCAAGCAGACCGTCGAGTCGCAAATCAATGCGCTCCCCTTCCCCGCCAACCTCGCGGGCAAGGCGGCCTTGAAGACGGGCCTGGTGGACGCGGCGCTGAACCCCGTGGTGGATGGCGTGGCGAACGTGTTCCGCCGCGTCGCCACCGAGCACATGATGAAGCTGGCCGTGCCGGGCAGCGCGCTGAAGCTGGGCAATGATTTGCCGCCGCCTCCGGGCATGGAGTCGACGCTCTTCCCGCCGCACCTGCGCTCCATCGAAAACCCCGAGCTGCGCGCGCTGCTGGGCCAGCTCGACAAGAGCCAGGACAGCCTCAAGGGCTCCGGGGCGAAGGACTGGAGCAAGCTGGACCAGCGGATGAACTACATCGTCGACCTCTTCCGCTCGCGGCAGTCGGACCCGGCGCTGTTCGACCCGCCGTTCGGTCAGCGGGGAACCTACCCGGTGGCGCCCTCGGCACCGCGCGTCTCCTAGGCGCGCGGTTTCAAGGCTCACGCCTCGTCGACGACGAACTGCTCCAGCCGGGCGATGCCCAGCTTCTTCATCCGGCTCTGGAGCGTGGACGGCTTGAGCCCCAGCAGCGCCGCGGCCCCATTGGCGCCGTAGACGCGGCCCCGCGTGAGCGTGAGCACTCGCATGATGTGCTCGCGCTGCACGGCCGCCAGCGTCAGCACGGGGGTCAGCTTTTGCCCTCCCACCGCGGGCGCCGGCTCCTCCGGCAGGGCCGTCATCCCGGCCGCGCCGCGCGTGGGAACGTCGAAGGACTCCGGCCCCAGCTCCGTCCCTCGCGTGAGGATGGTGGCCCGCTCCAGCGCATTGGCCAGCTCGCGCAGGTTGCCCGGCCACTCGTAGGCCTCCAACCGCACCAGGCCCTCTGGCGTCACCCGCATGCCCCGCCGTCCCGTCCGGTTCGCCTGTTCCTCCAGGAGGAAGGCGCACAGCTGCGGCAGGTCCTCGCGGCGCTCGCGCAGCGGCGGCAGGCGCAGGGGGAACACGCTCAACCGGTAGTAGAGGTCCTCGCGGAAGCGCTTCTGGGCAATGGCTTGCTGAAGGTCCACGTGCGTGGCCGCCAGGATGCGCACGTCCGCGCGCACCGTCTTGTCGCTGCCCACCGGCTCGAATGTCTTCTCCTGCAGCGCCCGCAGCAGCTTCGCCTGGAGGTCGAAGGGCAGCTCGCCCACTTCGTCCAGCAGCAGCGTGCCGCCATGCGCCATCTGGAAGCGCCCAGCCCGGTCCTTCGTGGCGCCGGTGAAGGCGCCCTTCACGTGGCCAAACAGCTCGCTCTCCAGCAAGCCCGCCGGAATGGCAGCGCAGTTGAGCGTGACGAAGGGCTGGTCCGAGCGGGCGCTCCAACGGTGGATGGCGCGGGCCAGCCGCTCCTTGCCCGTGCCCGTCTCACCGGTAATCAGCACCGGCGTGTCCGTCTCCGCCACCTGCCGCGCCCGCCGCGCCAGGTCTCGCATCACCGGACTCTTCGACGTCTCGAGGATGCCCTCCGAGTCTCCGCCGAGCTGCGCCTCCAGCAGCTTCGCGTGCTCGTGGTCCTGACGGTGGAGACGCTCGAAGGTGGCGCGCTGCTCGGCCGACTGGATGGCCGTGGCCAGCATCTGCCCGTACACCTCCACCAGGTCCACCACCGGCTGGGGGTACGTCTCACACTCCGCGCGGTCCAGGGAGAGCACGCCGTAGCAGCGCTCACCCGCGCACAGCGGCACCACCATGCACGAATGCCCCGGCGGCAAATCCAGCACGCCGTCGAAAGGGTCTCCATCCCCGTGGGCATGGTCCTCTTCCGTGAAGGCCTTCGCCCGCCGCGTCTCCAGGGCCTGCCGCAGCGAGGGGAACTCCGACAGCTGCAACGAGTGCTGCCGCACCTTCGCGTTGGCCAACGGCCCTCGCGCGGCCACCGACACCAGCCGGCCCTCCTTCAGGAGGAACACCGTGGCCAGGTCGAAGCGCACCACCCGCGTCAGCCAGTCGAGCCCACGGCGCAGCAAATCCCCGACGGAATCCTCCGCCGTTGCCAGCTCGAGGAGGTCCCGAGCGTCTTTCGCACCGTCGATGGCGCCTGAAAAGTCGTCCTGCATACCTACGAAATAATAGGGTTCCACCGAAATTGCAGTGAGGCCGGCACCGAGATTTCGTGCCCCACCGTCCAGGCAACCACTCCAGGCCGGAAGATCCGTCGCAACTCCCGGAACACAAAGAGATTCTTTGAACATTCGGGGAGGGGCCGCCTTGTAGGTGAACGGAGCACGCGTTCGCGGCCGCACATTCGAGCCATTGCCTGTCCGGAGTGGGTGCAACCACGCGGCACTTCTCGTATTTTCCGCCCGCTCGTGAGGACCACGGGCGGCCAGTCTTCCCCGGTTCGTCGATCCACCGAAATTGCAGTGGCGAAACGCACCGAGATTTCGTTAGACACCGGCCCAGCGGCACCGACCCAGCGGGGGCGAATTCCAAACCCCTGGAATCATTGATTCGAAGTTCTGGCACGGTGAATGCTAAGCGGTAGGACAGAACACGTTCACTGGGGTCGGCTCACCGCCGGGCCCCCATCCCAAGGAGCCGTAATGCTGACCGTTGGCGACAAGATCCCGAACTTCAAGGTGAAGGCCACCGTGTCCCTGGAGAAGGGCAAGGAGTTCCAGGACATCACGAACGAGACCTTCAAGGGCAAGTGGCTGGTCCTGTTCGCGTGGCCGAAGGACTTCACCTTCATCTGCCCCACGGAGATCGCGGAGTTCGGCAAGAAGAACAAGGACTTCACCGACCGTGACGCGCAGGTCCTCGGCCTGAGCACCGACAGCGAGTTCGTGCACCACGCGTGGCGCACGCACCACCCGGACCTGAAGAACCTGCCCTTCCCGATGCTGGCGGACATCAAGCACGAGCTGTGCAACGCGCTGGGCATCCTCCACAAGGAAGAGGGCGTGGCCCTCCGCGCGACGTTCATCGCGGACCCCGAGGGCATCATCCGCCACGTGACGGTCAACGACCTGTCCGTGGGCCGCAACGTCTCCGAGACGATCCGCACGCTGGACGCGCTCCAGACGGATGAGCTGTGCCCCTGCAACTGGACCAAGGGTGAGGAGACCCTGACCCAGAAGCTGTCGAAGGCGGGGTAATCCACCATGGCCTCGCTCGAAGTCGTCCGCTCTGAACTCGCGGACTCCCACAAGGACACCCGCCTCAACCTCCAGGGTGTCCTGGAAGGTGGCAGCCTCACCGCGGAGCAGCGTTGGGGTGTGGCCGTGGCATGCGCCTTCGCCGCTCGGAATGAGCGGCTGAAGGAGGCCATGCTCAACGAGGCGAAGAAGGCCCTCGCGAATCCCGAGCCAGTCATCGAGGACGCGCGTGCGGCGGCGTCGTTGATGGCGATGAACAATGTGTACTACCGCTTCAGGCACATGATCGGGAAGGAGTCGTACTCGACCAAGCGCGCCGGGCTGCGGATGAACCGGCTCGCGCAGGTGCTGACGAACAAGGTGGACTTCGAGCTGGTCTGCCTCGCCGTCAGCGCCATCAACGGCTGCGAGATGTGCATGCAGTCCCACGAGAAGATCGTCCTCGAGGGCGGCCTCTCCGAGGACCAGGTGCACGACGCGGTTCGCATCGCGTCAGTCATCCACGCGGCGGCGGTGGGGCTGGAGTCTTAAGCCCCTCTGTCGCGAGGCATCGCCGAAGTTTCAAGCGCCCTCCGGTGGAAACACCGGGGGGCGCTCCCTTTTTGGCCGCCGCGCATCCAACCAGCCGACACCGACAAACACACAGCCGAAAGGAAGACACCATGTACCGCAGCCCCAGCCCCCTCCCCGAGAAGGCCCGCGCCGCCATCGCTGAATCGCTCAACGAGCGGCTCGCCGACGGGCTCGACCTGCATTCGCAAATCAAGGTCGCGCACTGGAACATCAAGGGTCCGCAGTTCGCCTCGCTCCACCCGCTGTTCGAAACGTTCGCGGTGAGCCTGGCCACGCACAACGACTCCATCGCCGAGCGCGCGGTGACGCTGGGTGGCAAGGCCTACGGCACCAGCCGCCACGTGGGCAAGACGAGCCGCCTGCCGGAGTATCCGCAGGAGACGACGCGCGACATGGAGCACGTGAAGCTGCTGGCCGAGCGCATCGAAATCTACCTGGACGGCCTGCGGAAGAGCCGCGCCCTCTTCGTGGAGAACGGGGACTCGGACTCCGAGGGCCTCACCACGGACATCATCACCGAGTTCGAGAAGCACGCGTGGTTCCTGCGCGCTTCGCTCGAAGGCTGAGCCGCCTGACCCGGACGGGCCCGCCGGGGCTGTGCACCCCGCTGCACGCACATCCCGGGCCCTGTTCCGGCCGAGCCTCGTGTTCTCGCGAGGTTGCACCGGGCATGACGGTTGCTCTCCACAGGGGCATGACCCGCCGCGAAGCCGCGGTGTCGTGCACCCCTGGAGAAGCGCCCATGCGACGCATCACCTGTCTTGCCCTCACCGTCCTCGTCACCGCCTGTGGCGGCGAAGCCCCCACGCAGGAAGAAGTGGACGCGGCCCGTCAGCGCGTGGAGCGCGTGGTGGCTGCCTCGCATCAGGTGCGCGGCGCGCTGGAAGCCCTGGGCGTGCTGCCGGTGTACACCTGCGGTGAGCCCCGTCGCACCTTCCTCAGCACCGCCGCGCATGACGTGCGCACGCGGTGGGCCTGCGCCAGCGCCGCGGTGGAGCCCCATGACAGCGTGACGGACCGCGTGGTGCTCACCTTCGATGAAGGCGGCTGTGACGTGCACGGCCTGCGCTTCACCGGTCAGGCCGCGTTCCTCTACCGCGGCGGCGAGGACCTCATGGAAGTGGAAGCGGACCTGCGCGGACTGACAGTGGACGGACACCCGCTCCAGGCGGAGGTGGGCTACGGCACGTGCGGCGACGAGACGCGCCTCTGGGCGGATGTGGAGGGCGGCGTCCCTGGACGGCAGGGCCACACGTTCCGCGTCGATGGTCGCGTGGGCATGCGAGCAGGCATGCCCGTGTTTGGTGGCACGTCGCTGGTGCTGGATGGTCCAGGCGAGCTGACGGGCCCCGATGGCACCGACCGCCTCACCCTGACGGGGCTGCACTACGAGGTGGGTGAATACCTGCCGAAGGAAGGCACCGCGGTGCTGGAGACGGCGGACGGGCGGCGCGTGGAAGCCCGCTTCCAGCCCGTCCTGTGGCGCCTGGGCAAGGCCGAGGTGACGGTGGACGACCTGGAGCCGGTGACGGTGCCCATCGTCCGCTGAGCGGGCGCGCGGCGGCAGCGCGCACCGCGCGGACTTCCGCTAGGGTGTGACGCCGTGAGCGACGACGTCCCCCTTCCGGCATTCCGCGCCGTGCCCCGCACCGGCGTCATCTTCGTCACCGCCGAGGCCACCCGCCGCGGCTACCGCTCCAGCGACCCGGAGTGGTGCAACCTGGGCCAGGGCCAGCCGGAGACGGGAGACCTCCCCGGCGCGCCGCCCCGGCTGAACCAGGTCACCATCAACGTGGCGGACATGGAGTACGCCCCCGTCGCCGGACTCTGGGAGGTGCGCGAGGCCATCGCCAGCCTCTACAACCGCATCTACCGCCGGGGCATGCCCAGCCAGTACAGCGCGGAGAACGTGTGCCTGTCTGGCGGTGGCCGCGCGGCACTCACCCGCGCCGCGGCCAGCCTGGGCGCCGTCAACCTGGGCCACTTCCTGCCGGACTACACGGCCTACGAGGAGTTGCTGGACGTCTTCAAGGCGTTCACCGCCATCCCCATCCTCCTGGAGGGTGAGCGCGGCTATGCCTTCACCGCCGAGGACTTGCGGCGCGAGGTGCAGGGCCGGGGCCTGTCCGCCCTGCTCTTCTCCAACCCCTGCAACCCCACCGGCAAGCTGGTGCACGGCGAGGAGATGGCGCGCTGGGTGAGCGTGGCCCGCGAGCATGAATGCGCGCTGCTGGTCGACGAGTTCTATTCTCACTACATCTGGACGGGCCGCCCCGGACACCTGCCGGTGGAGAGCGCCGCCCGCTACGTGGAGGACGTGAACAAGGACCCGGTGGTCTTGTTCGACGGCTTCACCAAGAACTGGCGCTACCCGGGTTGGCGCATGACGTGGACGGTGGGACCGCGCCAGGTCATCGAGGCTGTCGCCAGCGCGGGCAGCTTCCTGGATGGCGGTGGGAGCCGGCCGCTCCAGCGCGCGGCGATTCAGCTCCTCCAGGAGGAACCCGTGGTGGCGGAGACGATGGCCATCCACAACACCTTCCGGGAGAAGCGGGACCGCTTCCACTCCCGGCTGGAGCGCATCGGCATCCGCACGGACCGCGCGCCGGACGGCACCTTCTACGTCTGGGGCAACGTGTCCGGACTGCCGCCGCCGCTCAACGACGGCATGGGCTTCTTCCGCGCCGCGCTGGACCAGAAAATCATCGTCGTGCCGGGCGAGTTCTTCGACGTGAATCCCGGCAAGCGTCGCGCGCGCCCCTCGCGCTTCCGCGGCTACGTTCGCCTGTCCTTCGGCCCGTCCATGGAGACGCTGGAGAAGGCCCTGTCGCGGCTGGAGGCCATGGTGCTCCACTACTCGCGCACGCCGGGTCAGCCGCCTCCGGCGCCCTGACGTGAAAAGGCCCGGCCCCTCCATGTGAGGTGGCCGGGCCCGGGCGCCTCCAGCCGGGCTCAGCGGGGCGTGCCGCCCGTGCCGCGCTCGGGGACGACCCAGAGGTAGAGCGTCCGTCCCTCGCTCTGCACCGTCTTGGTCGGCGCCCAGTCCCCCATGTCGAAGCTGTGCGACACGATGCGCGTGCCTGGCTTCAGCTCCGAGAGCAGCTTGGATTTGAGCCGCTCGTTGACGGAGGGCAGCAGATAGAGCGTCACCACCGACGCGTCGCGGATGTCCGCGTCGAAGAGGTCCCCCTGGCGGAACTCCACCTTGTTCTTCACGCCCGCCTGGCTCGCGTTCTGGTTGGCCTCGGCGATGCGCTCCGGGTTGATGTCCACGCCCACGGCGTGCTTCGCCCCGTGCTTCTGGACAGCGGAGATGACGATGCGGCCGTCACCGCTGCCCAGGTCATAGACAGTGTCCCCGGGCTTCACGCCAGCCAATGCCAGCATCCCGTCCACGGCACCTTGCGGCGTGGGGACGAAGGGAACCTCGGGCGCCTGAATCGAACTGCCCGCGGATCCGCGGACCTGCACCGTCACCTTCTGCTGTGCCGTCGAAACGCTCGCGGCGTTCGAGGCCATCGCCGCCGAGAACGTGAAAACCACCATCATTCGCTTCATGTCGCCTCCTTCGTTCGTTGCAGTCTGGGAGAGGAAGTGGCCTTGGAGGAGGTCCCCTGCGAGCCCCTCCGGGTGCGCACCGCTTCCACGGCGAGCAGCACGCCACCCGTGCCCAGCACGGCCAGCCCCGCGAGCGCGCCCAGCCCGGTGAAGGCCAGACTGGAATAGAGGACGTAGGCGCAGATGCCGATGAAGAGCAGCGGCGTGAGCGGATACAGCGGCACGCGGAACGGCCGCGGCGCATCCGGCTCACGCACGCGCAGCACCATCAGCGACACGCCCGTCAGCAGGAAGAAGAGCCAGAAGACGGGCGCGGTGTACTCCACCATCGTCTCGAAGCCCTGACGCGTCAGCGTCCCCAGCCCCACCAGCGCCAGGGAGATGGCCCCCTGCACCAGCAGCGCGCGGGACGGACCATTGGACTTCGCGTGCCACTGCCCCAGCCCGTTGAACAGCACGCTGTCCCGCCCGAAGGCATAGTGGGTCCGAGCCCCCGTCAGCACCGTGGCGTTGGCGGATGTCAGCGCGGAGATGGCGATGATGACGCTCAGCACCAGCGCGCCCCCGCTGCCCACCGCGCGCTGCATCAGGTCCGCGGCCACCGCCTCCGAACGCGCCATGCCTTCGAGGCCCAGGCCGCGCAGGTAGGCCACGTTGACCAGCAGGTACAGCGCCGTCACCAGCCCGATGCTCGCCAGCAGCGACCAGGCGATGGTGCGCCGCGAGCCCCGCACCTCCGAGGACAGGTACGCCACCTCGTTCCAGCCGCCGTACGTCAGCAGCACGAACACCATGGCCAGGCCCCAGGCGGTCCCCGACGACGCGGCTGGTGCCGGCGCCGCCTCCGCGGGCACCAGCGCGGGCGTGAACAGCAGCCCCACGATGACGACAGCCCCCACGCCCAGAACCTCCAGGGCCGTGAGCAGGTTCTGCGTACGGGTCCCCTGCCGAAGTCCGGCGATGTTCACCGCCGTCAGCCCCACCACCAGCATGGCCGCATAGACGGGCGACGAATACGGGCCCAGGGGGAAGAGCTGCGTGGCGTAGTCCCCGAAGACGAAGGCCAGCAGTGCGATGGAGCCGGTGGGGATGACGGTCAGCCGCGCCCACGCGAAGAGGAAGGCGGGCCCCTTGCCCAGCGCGCGGTACAGGTAGTGGTAGTCCCCGCCCGGGTGGGGCCAGGCGCTGGCCAGCTCCGCGTAGCACAGCGCGCCCACCAGCGACGCGACACCGCCCAGCAGCCACGTGAGCAGCATGGCCTCACCGCTGGCGGACTGCGCGGCCACCAGCGAGGGCGCCTTGAAGATGCCTGCCCCCAGGACGATGCCCACTGTCAGGGCCATCACATCCAGCACGCGCAACGACGGCGACGGCGCGGACTCACCACGCTTCACGACTTCGACTCCTGCTTGCTGCTCCTGCATGGTGACGTGCTCCACGCGCCTCGGCAGCCTCCGCCGTCCGGCGCAAGATGAGGCCGGGCCCCGGCCATGGGGAGGATGAGCGTAGGGACCGTCCCCTCCCCGTCCATGAGACGGAGGGCCCCTCTGCATTGCCGTGGACAGGGCCCCACATCCGGACCGGCGAGCGGACACTTCCTCGTTCCCGGCACGGTGGCTCTATGCTGGGCGTCAATGAGACTTCCGTCGTCCCGGCTCGCCCTGCTGTGCATGCTCTACTTCGTGCAGGGCCTGCCCTTCGGATTCCAGGCCACCGCCCTGCCGGTGTACCTGCGCTCGCAGGGCGTCTCGCTGACCACCATTGGACTGCTCGGCGCGCTGTGGTTGCCCTGGGCCCTCAAGGCGCTCTGGGCGCCCCTGGTGGACCGGTATGGCTCGACGCGCTTCGGCCGGCGCAAGTCGTGGATTCTGCCGATGCAGGCGGGGCTCGCGGCGAGCTGCGCCGCGGCGGCGGTCGCGGCTTCGCGGGACGCGCTCCCCGCCCTGCTGGCGCTCGTCTTCCTGATGAACCTGTTCGCCGCCACGCAGGACATCGCGGTGGATGGCTTCGCCGTGGACACCCTGCGCCCCAGTGAGCTGGGCCTGGGCAACACCGCGCAGGTGGTGGGCTACAAGCTGGGAATGCTGACGGGCGGCGGGCTGCTGGTGTGGGCCAGCGCGCGCATCGGCTGGTCCGGCCTCTTCGTCGCCATGGCGCTGCTGTGTCTGGCCGTCTTCACGGTGATGCTCTTCGCCCGGGAGTCTCCCCCCGAGGCGCACGCCACGCCGTCCGCGGCCACCGCCCGGCAGGAGCCAGATTGGCGCGAGCTGTTCCAGCGGCTCAAGAAGGCGCTCCTGCTGCCGGGCGCGGGCTGGCTGCTGCTCTTCATCACCACGTACAAGCTGGGCGAGAGCATGTCCGACGTGCTCTTCAAGCCGTTCCTCGTCGATGCGGGCTTCACCCCCGCGCAGATTGGCCTGTGGGTGGGCACGTGGGGCACGGGCGCGTCCATTGTCGGCTCACTCGCCGGAGGACTGCTGGCCTCGCGCATGCCGCTGCTGGGCGCCGTGGGGCTCACCGCGTCGCTGCGGGTGATTCCCCTGGTGGGGCGGTGGCTGCTGGCCACCGGAGGCGTCACCGACGCGGGCGTCATCGGAATCACCATGGCCGAGGAGCTCTTCGGCGGCGCGCTCACCACGGTGATGTTCGCCTTCATGATGTCGCGCGTGGACCGGCGCATCGGCGCCACGCACTACACGCTGCTCGCCAGCCTGGAGGTCTGGGGCAAGGCGCCCGCGGGCCCGCTCGCGGGCTGGCTCGCGGACGCGAAGCACGGGCTCGGCCTGGGCTACGCGCCCGTCTTCCTACTGGGCATCGTCCTGTCCGTGGCCTTCCTGGTGCTGCTGGTGCCCATGCGGCGCCAGAAGCACGCCCCCAGCACCACGCTCAACACCGCCTGAGGCCACAGCCCAGGAACGCCGTCAGCCCTCCACGGGTGGCGCGTCGGGGAGCTCCGCGGAGCGCCACATGTACCAGCTGGCCACCGAGCGCCAGGGCCGCCAGCGTTCGCCGTAAGCGAGCAGCGCCTTGGGCTTGGGCATCTCCGGCAGGCCATAGGCCTTCATGAAGCCCTTGCGCACGCCGTAGTCGTCCACGGGCAGCACGTCGGGCCGCTCGAGCTGGAACATGAGCAGCATCTCCACCGTCCACTGGCCAATGCCACGCACCTGGGTGAAGTGCTCGATGAGCTCGGCGTCCTCCATGCGCCGAACCTTGGCCAGCGGCGGCACGGTGCCGTCCAGCGTCTTGCGCGCCAGGTCCTGGAGCGCGGCCAGCTTGTTGGCGGACAGGCCCGCTTCGCGCAGCGACGTGTCCGGCACGGCCAGCAGCGCTTCCGGCGTGAACTTGCGTCCCGAGCCCACGCGCTCGCACACGCGCCCGAAGATGGTGGCGGCCGCCTTGCCGTGGAGCTGCTGGTAGACGATGGACTCCGCCAGCGCGCCGAACGGGCTGTGCAGCGGGCGCACCTGGAGCCGGAAGGGACCAACCTGCTTCATCAACGCGCCCAGCGTCGGGTCCGCGCGCGACAGGGTACGGCGGACCGAGGGCGTGTAGTAGCTGGGGTATCGAATGACGTCGGGAGGAGGACGCGGCATGGGCGGCGACCATGATGCCGCCGCCCAGCCCCCTTCACGCAACCCGATTCTTGCCGAGCGCCGCTGCCTGGAGCGGTGAGCATGCACGATGATGTCTCGGCTTCGTTACGGGGTCCCACCAGGCAACGCTGGCGGCGCTCGTCCGAGGTGTGGCTCGAGCCCGCGCGCGGACGCCCGTTGCGAGTCGCGACGAGCCCCGCGCCCGGTCTCACCCCGCGGGCGGTGGGCCCACGCAACTGCCGGTGACCTTGTTCCCCCAGCCGGAGGTGCTCGCCTGGCGTGCACGCCTCACGTGGCTCGAGTGAACAGATGCCTGTGGCTCACCTGATAGGCCCGCGTGCGGATGAGCTCGCGGAGGGAGCGCGGCGCGGCCATCCAGCGAAGGACCGAGACTGGAGACGTCTTGTCCGTCGAGATGAGGGCGACGCTGCCGATGCCAAGGAGCCGGTCCAGCAGGCTCTGCGAAACCTGGGTATCACCGACACTCCGGAGGTCAATCTCCCCCACGGTTTTGGAGAGGGTTCCGGTCTCGATGATGAGGCGCTGGTTCGTCAGCTTGTAGTGTGTGTTCCTCAGCATGAGGAGTGCGCCGAGGAAGCGGAGCAGCTCGTAGGCAATCAACGCACCGACAATCCACCCGCCCACCCTCGCCGTCTGCTCCGCCGCCTCGTTGCTCGGAAGGAGCGGGCCGAGGCGGCCCACGCCTGCACGCAGAATGACGGGAAGCACCAGCGCCACGAAGCCGAGCGCGAGGAGGCGACTGAGAAGGACCCGCCAGGAGGGCGAGCCCTCCCACAGCGTCTCTTCAGGGCCCAGAGCCTCGCCAGGAAGCACCGTCCGTAGCGGCGCGGGGGCTCCGTCCATTGGACGCCCGCAGTGAGGGCATCTCGGTGCGGAGGTCGAGACTTCACGCTGGCAGTCAGGACATGTGACCAGGGGCATGGAGGAAAACTATGGGACCTGAACCTGGTCAACACGGCGGCTGCCCGTCCGCGGAGCACGTCCTCTCTCCGGAGGCACGACTGGCCGGGCGTCGGCTCTGCCCCGCCTTCACATGGGACGTGAACCCACCCTGACTTTACCGAGCGCTTCGGCCTCCCCCTTCTACCGAAGCGCTCCCGAGGCACCTCACGCCAGGGCGTCCCGCTCCTCAGGGCCCAGCAAATGCCCTCCACCACCCGCTCTAGATAGGCGCAGCGTGCTCCGTTTCCGAGGGCACCTGGGTGCGCGGCTCGCCTTCCATCAGCTCCTCGAATTCCTGCTGCATCTGGACGCCCAGGTCCACGAGCTGCTCCTTGGACAGGAGCTTGCGGACCTTCTTGAACAGCTCGCCCTCTTCCTCTTCGACGTGGTGCTCAATCTGCTCCTGGAGCACCTGCATCTTCGCGTCGAACTCCTCGTCCGACGGCTCCAGGTCCAACAGGTCGGCGATGAGGCGCTTGGCAGACAAGTGTTCCTCGGCGGCCTCGCGCAGCAGCTCCTCCGTGTCCTGCGCCTTGGCCGCGGGATAGAAGTACTGCTCCTCGATGGAGGCGTGCGCGCTCAAGCGGTCGGAAATCATCTCGAAGAGTTCCTGGCGTTTCGCCTCCGCCCCTTCCGAGAGCTTCTCGTACTTCTTGAACAGCTTCTTCACCTCGTCGTGCTGCTGCGTCAACAGTTCGATAGCGTCCATGCTCGCCCTCTCCCTTCTGGGTGATGTGTGTCGTGTTGAGGTGTGAAGACGGGTGGCTCAGGTCGGCAGCTTCTTCGCCGGCAGGTCCTTCATGGCGGGGCCGTTGAGCACCTTCCCGGTGGGACTGAAGCGCCCCCCGTGACAGGGGCAGTCCCAGGAGCGCTCCGCGCCGTTCCAGTGCACGTGGCAGCCCAGGTGCGTACACACCGGGGACACCGCGTGCGTGGTGCCGTCCTCCGCGCGGTACACTGCGACCTTCTGTCCCGCCACCTCCAGGACCTTGCCCTCGCCGGGTGCCACGTCCGCCAGCCGATGCCCATCCGGCCGGGACAGGCGATCCGCGACGAAGTGGAAGGCGGCCTCCGCGTTCTCCTGGATGAAGTCCTTCGCGCCCGCCTGGGGCTTCACCCGCGTCGCCGAGTAGAGCGCGGCGAAGGGGTTCTGTCTGTCGAGGATGGCGTCGGAGAGCATCATCCCCGCCAGCGTGCCGAACGTCATGCCCGTGCCGGAGAAGCCTGTGGCCACGTACACGTGGCGGCTGGCCGTGTTGCGGCCGATGTACGCCAGCCCGTCCGCGGGCTCGATGATCTGGCCGGACCAGCGGTGGGTGATGTCCGTCACCGGGAAGCGCCGCAGCGCGTAGGCCTCCAGCGCGGCGTAGCGCCGGGCGGTGTCCTCTTCGGTGCCGACCTTGTGGTCCTCGCCGCCCACGATGACATAGGTGCGCCCATTCACCTGCTGCGTGCGGATGTAGTGATAGGGCTCCTGGCTGTCGTAGTACTGGCCCGGCTCCAGCGGCCCGTTGAGCGGCCCCGCCACCGCGTAGGTGCGGTAGGGGTAGAGCTTGGTGTGCATGGCCACGCGGTTGAGCGGCGTGGTCGTGGCCTCCACCACGGCCGCGGCGGTGACGGTGCCCCGGTCGGTGACGACGCGGCAGGGCGAGCCGTCGTGGACCTCCGTCACCCGCGTGTTCTCGAAGATGTGGCTACCGTCGCCGGGAATCCGGTCCGCCAGCGCCAGCAGGTACTTGCGAGGATGGAAGAGCGCCTGGTCCTCCACCCGCAAGGCGCCCTTCACGGGATACGGCAAGGGCACGTCCTGGGTGAAGGTGGCCAGCAAACCGGCCTCGCGCGCGGCGGTGACTTCGTGGTGCAGGTCAGCCAGCTCGCGCTCCGTCTCCGCGTAGCGGTACATGGGCACGCGCTGGAAGTCACAGTCGATGCCGAGCTCGTCGACCAGCGCGGCGATCTGCTCGATGGCCGCGCGGCTGGAGGACGCCGCGAGCTGAGCCCCCTTCTCACCGAAGTCGCGCCGCAGCGTGGCGTAGGGCGTGTCGAGCATCTCGGTGAGGTGCGCGGTCGTCTGGCCTGTCTGCCCCGACAGGATGCGGTGCATGTCCAGCACCGCCACGCGCTTGCCAGCGCGCTTCAGGAGCCACGCCGTGGTCAGCCCCGCCATCCCCCCACCGATGATGGCCACGTCCACCGTCACGTCACCCGGCAGCGCCGGGAAGTCGCGCGGGGGGGCTGTCACCGTCCAAAGCGACCTGTGCGCCCGCTGCTCGTCGTCCATGGCCCAAGGCTAGGAACGGCGCCTCGGAGCGATAAGCCACGGGAGCGGACCGCACGGCTGGCTGCCTACCCAGCTCCAAAGCGCTGAAGATGTACACGAGCGAACACTGCCGGTCCTCTCGTGTTCGCAAATCACGGTGCGGGCAAGCCTGCTCTGGGGTGGCTCGCCGACGCGCGTTACAAAAACCCGTCCCAGGAGCCGAGGAGCTTCGACGATGCCCGTGGAAAGATTGGCTGGAAGCGCCAGCCTCGTCGACGTCTTGGACCGGGTGCTGGACCGGGGTCTGCGCTGGGACGCGAACGTCCACGGGCAGGCGCTCCAGGACTGGCCACCCGCATCCACACGCCCCATCGTGGTGAAGTTCGTGGAGGTGCGAACGCCCACCCCTCACTCCCGTGGAGCCTGACGCAGTGGTCCCCCCCGCCGCACTGC
>NZ_VHLB01000143.1:0-15335 GCF_006547365.1 Myxococcus sp. AB056
CAGGAATTGCGTCCCCTCCCCGCCCGTGGACAGGTGCCCCAGGGGGGAGAAGGCCACGGCGCAGCGCTTGCTATGGGGAGGGGCATACACCCGAAAGGGAAGGAACGCCGCGCCCATGAGCAGCACCGTCGCCCCAGTCCCGAGCCCGAGCCAGAGCTCCGACCTCCGCCTCGTGCCGGTGGAGATTGCCCCCGAGACGTTCTGGGTGGGCAAGCGCGAGCCCGGCAACATCTTCTACGCCAACCCCTACCTGCTGCGCTTCCGCGGTACGGACAAGAAGACGCAGCGGCCCACGGAGTTCAACCTCCTCATCGACCCGGGCTCGAGCAGCGACTTCTCCACCATCCACACCAAGGTGACGTCGCTCATTGGTGGCATGGAGCGGCTGTCGGCCATGTTCATCAACCACCAGGACCCGGACGTGGGCTCGTCGGCGAGCATCATCTCCGCGCGCTACGCGCCTCGGGCCGGGCTGCTGTGCTCGGAGGACACCTGGCGGCTCATCGTCCACCAGAACCTGCCGCGCCACCGCTTCATCCCCACGGAGAAGTTCGCGCAGGGCCTCAGCGTGCCCACGGGCCACCGGTTGCTGCCGGTTCCCTCGCCCTTCTGCCACTTCCGCGGCGCCGTCATGCTCTATGACCCGCAGACGCGCGTGCTCTTCACCGGCGACCTCTTCGGCGGGCTCACGGACTCCAACGCCAAGGGCATCTGGGCGGACGAATCCGACTGGGCGGGCATCCGCGCCTTCCATCAAATCTACATGCCGGTGAACTCCGCGCTGCAACGCACGGTGGCGGCCATCCGCAAGCTGGAGCCGGGCGTGGAGATGATTGCGCCGCAGCACGGCCGCATCATCCGGGGACCGCTGGTGCAGCAGTTCCTGGACCGGATGGAGAAGCTCCAGGTGGGCCTGGACATCATGGACGAGGCGCAGGACCGCACGCACCTGCAGGCCTGGAACTCCGTGCTGGACCGGGTGGTGGCGCTCGCGCGCGGCTACCTGGGCGACTCCGTGGAGGCCAAGCTGGCCGCGAGCCACGAGCTGTCGGACACGGCGCAGTACGACGGCACGCGGCTGGTGGTGAGCCGCCTGGGCAAGTGGACGCTGGAGCACGTGGTGGACCTGCTGTGCCACGGCGAGCCGCCAGAGATTGCCGGCCCCATCATCGTCGAGGCCACCAGCGCCGCGGCCGAGTACAACCTGCCCACGCCGCACCTCGACATCGAGGGCGTGGGGGCACCGTCCCACGTTTCGCTGCTCGACCCCTGACAGCGACGACGCAGACGAGACGAGGGAGGCCGAGGTGCACTCGACCGACGACGAAGAAGGCGTGGCGTACCTGGGGGGCGCCGCGCCGGAGCCGCAATTGCGGGTGACTCCGCCGCCGGCCATCGTGAAACCGCCGCCCCGCGCCGGCCTCCCCCCTGTCCCGCAGCGGATGGAAACCCCTCCCGACGCGACATTCCATCCGGTGACGCCACCACCGGCCCTGTCGCTCGGGGAGACGCTGCGGCCAGTGACGCCCGTGTCGCCGCACGGCACGCTGCTCCAGGGCATCGTGGTGACCGCGACCTCCAGCGCCGTGCGAGGCCTGGTGCCCGGCCAGACGGTGGCCCAGCGGTACCGCGTGGAGCGCTGGCTGGGCGCCGGGGGCAGTTCGACCGTGTACGAGGCCACCGACCTCCACCAGGACATGCGCGTGGCCCTCAAGGTCCTCGCGGTGCCCCATGCGGATGCCTCGATGGTGGCGCGCTTCCGCCAGGAGGTGGAGCACGCCCGGGCGCTGGAGCACGTCAACATCCTGCGTGTCTTCGATGTGGGCGTGGACGGCGAGCGGCACTTCCTCACCGTGGAGTTGCTGGATGGCGTGGATTTGCGTCAGCGGCTGATGGAGCGGCGCGCCACGTTGGCGGAGGCGCTGCGCTGGCTCACCCACGCGACGGTGGCGCTGGAGCACGCGCACGGCCGGGGCGTGCTCCACCGCGACGTGAAGCCCGCCAACCTCTTCATCACCCGCACCGGCGTGCTCAAGCTGATGGACTTCGGGCTCGCCAAGAGCACGCACGTCATGGGAACGACGGCCCAGGGCGCGGTGCTCGGCACGCCGGAGTACATGGCTCCCGAACAGGTGACGGGCAACCCCGCGGTGTCACCCGCCACGGACCTGTACGCGCTCGGCGTGGTGGCCTACGAGCTGTTCACCGGACAGCTCCCGTTCCGCCACCCGGAGCCCGTGCCGCTGATGTTCCTGCACGTCCAGGAGCGCCCCGTCCCGCCGCGCACATTGCGACCGGCGCTGCCGGAGCCCTTCGAGCGCGTCGTGCTGCGGCTGCTGGAGAAACGCCCCGATGACCGCTACCGGTCCGCGGCCGAGCTCCGCACCGCGCTGGCGAAGCTGTGGCCCCACGCGCTGAATGGAGATGCGTCGGTGACGGCACGAGCACCGGCGCCGCCCCTCGCGCGCGCCCGAGCGCCGGGCCCGGGAGGCGGCACGGGCTGAGTGGAACGTGCCCGCCGTCACGCCTCCGATGCCGCTGGCTCCGTCCTGCCCGGAGCCAACAGCGCCAGCCCAAGCGCCGCGACGGCCGTGAGTCCAGCGGCGATGCCGAACTGCAGGGCGAAGTGCCCGCTGGCCAGCGCGAGCAACGCCACCGCCAGAGAGCCGCCCAGAAGCCGCGTGGCGTAGAGCGCGCTGGTGACGATGCCCCGGTGGTGCCAGGGCGCGCGGGACTGCGGTCCAATCAGCGACGTGCTGGCGGCGGGCCCCAGCCCCAGGCCGAGCACCGCCAGCCCCACCAGCGCCGCGGGCACACCCCAGCCCCGTGCGGCGGCAAATGACAGCCACCCGGCGCCCAGTGCCGCCACCGCGAAGCCCACGCCGGCGCTCAGTCGCATGCCTCCGCGCACCAGCAGCTTCACGCCGAAGGTGGAGCCCACGGACCAGCCCAGCAGCATCGGCAGCAGCGCCAGTCCCGCCGCCAGCGGCGTGTGACCGCCCTGCTCCGTCATCCACAACGGCACCCACGCGGCCATGCTGTACAGCAGCGAGCCGCCCGCGATGCCACCCACGATGCCGCTGAGCACCGCGCGATCTCTCAGCAACTCCGCCGGGAGCAACGGAGACACCGTCGTGCGTTGCTGCCACACCAGCAGCCAGCCCGCGCCCACGGCGGCCAGCGCGCAGGCCCACCGCAGGCTCGCGGCCCCCGGCTCCAACGAGAAGAGGAGCAGCGCCGCCGAGGAGCCCGCGAGCACGGGCCCCCACCGGTCCATGCGGACCTCCGGACGGCGAGGCGGGTCGCGGTAGGAGAGGTACAGCAGCGCCGCGGCGAACAGCCCCACCGGCACGTTGACCAGGAACACCCAGCGCCACGAGGCGTGCATCACCAGCCAGCCGCCAATGAGCGGCCCCACGACGTTGCCCGCGCCCCAGGCCCCCGTGAACAGCCCCTGCACGGCGGCGCGCTCACGCAGCGTGTAGAGGTCGGCGGAGATGGTGAGCGTGGTGGGCTGCAACGCGCCCGCGCCCAGGCCCTGGATGACCCGGAAGGCAATGAGCCCCGGCACCGAGTCCGCCAGGCCACACAGCGCAGAGCCCACCAGGAACAACCCCATGCCCGAGAAGAAGACGGGCTTGCGTCCCAGCCGGTCCGCCAGCTTCCCGGAAACGAGCACGCCGACGGTGGAGGCGAAGAGAAAGGCGGAGAACACCCACGAGTAGAGGTGCTGACCTCCCAGCTCCCGGGTGATGGTGGGCATGGCACTCGTCACGACGGTGCCTTCGAACGCGCTGACCACCAGGGCCAGCAACACCGCGCCCGTCGCGGTCCGCCGCGCCACGCCTGGACGCGCGCTGACCATGGGCTCCGCTGTGATGCCGCTTCCGTCCATCACTTCTCTGTACGCCCCAGGCCCCCATGCGGAAACCGCATCTTCCGCATAGGCTTCTTGCGGAATCCGCATGACCTCCGAACAGCTCCGAGCCTTCCTCGAAGTCGCCCGGGCAGGACGCCTGGCCACCGCCGCGCGCGGGCTGGGTCTGTCCCAGTCCGGCCTCTCCCGGCAGCTCCAATCACTCGAGGCCGCCCTGGGCACGCGCTTGCTCGTCCGCACGCCTGGGGGCGCGGTGCTGACAGACGCGGGAGAGCGCTTCCTGCCTCACGCCCAGCGCGCCCTGGACGCACTGACGGCGGGCACCTCGGAGCTGGAGCGGCTGTCGGGGACGCCACACGGCGTGGTATCGCTCGGCACGCTGCATACCGTGGGTGCGTACCTGCTGCCGGACATCATCCCGGCCTTCGCTCGCCAGTTCCCGGAGGTCCGGCCTCGGCTGAGTGAGGGACTGGCACCGGCCATGGAGGAAGGCGTGGCACGCGGCGCCCTGGACCTGGCCATCCTCTCCCTCCCCGTTCGGCGCGCGGACCTGGTGGCGCAGCGACTGTGGGAGGAGTCCCTGGTGCTCGCCGTCCCGCGTGGACACCGGCTGACGAAGTCAGGCAAGCCCGTGACGATGGACGAGGTCGTGGAAGAGCCCTGGGTCGTCATCCCCGGCATGAGCGGCACCCGGGCGATGGAGGCCGCCTGTGAAGCGCGGGGCGTGACACCCCGCCTGGCGGTGGAGACGGACAACGCGGAGGCCATGCGCCGCATGGTGGAGCGCGGCCTGGGCGTGGCGATGGTGCCGCAGTTGATGGCTCGAGACCACCATGCCCAGGGCTTCGATGTGGTGCCCCTGGCGCGCGCCGGGGTGAAGCGGCAGGTGGCGCTGATACACCGGGGCGAGGGCTACCTCACGGCCGCGGCGCGAGCGCTCAAGTCCTTCATCGTGGAGAGCGTGCGCGCCATGCCCGAACCCTGGGGCACGAGGAAGGCGGCTCCAGGCGCTCGGGTGCGCTAGCGTGCCGCGGCCGGTGGCGCCGTCTTCACGAGGCGAGGCCCCTCGAGACACGGAGACGCATCATGGCCCGGACGGACAGCTTCGTTGAGTACACGGTGGAACTGCTGGAGAAGCTGGGGCCCGTGAAGTCCCGGTCGATGTTCGGCGGCTGGGGGCTCTACCTCGGCGGCCGGATGTTCGGGCTCATCGGCGGCGGTCAGTTGTTCCTGAAGGTGGATGAGGTCACCAAGCCGGACTTCCAGGCCGCCGGATGCCGGCCGTTCATCTACGAAGGCATGAAGACCCCGGTGGAGATGGGCTATTGGACTCCGCCCGCGGACGCGGCGGATGACGCCTACGCGCTCCTGCCCTGGGCCCGGAAGGCCGTGGACGCGGCGAACCGGGCCGCGTTGAAGAAGGCCCAGAAGACGACGCGAAAGAAGGCGCCGGCGAAGAAGCGCACCTCGCGCGTCAAGCCGTCTTGATGGCCGCGGCGTCCTCCAGCCCCAGCTCGACGACGGACGCCTCGCGCATCTTGAACTTCTGCACCTTGCCCGTCACCGTCATCGGGAACGCGTCCACGAACTTCCAGTAGCGGGGAATCTTGTAGGACGCGATGCGGCCCGTGCAGAACCGCGTCAGCTCCTCGGCGGTGAGCGTCGCGCCGGGCTTCATGCGCACCCAGGCCATGACCTCCTCGCCGTACTTCTTGCTCGGCACGCCAATGACCTGCGTCTCGCTGACGCCCGGGTGCGTGTGGAGGAACTCCTCGACCTCGCGCGGGGAGATGTTCTCACCGCCCCGGATGATGGTGTCCTTGATGCGGCCCACCACCTTCACGTAGCCATCATCGTCCATCACCGCGAGGTCGCCCGTGTGCATCCACCCGGCGGCGTCCACGGCCGCGGCGGTGGCCTCGGGGTTGGCCCAGTACCCCAGCATGACGCTGTACCCACGCGTGCACAGCTCGCCCGGCGAGCCGCGAGGAACCACCTCACCCGAGCCCGCGTCGATGACCTTGACCTCCAGGTGCGGATGCACGCGCCCCACGGTGGACACGCGCTTGTCCAGCGGCTCGTCCAGCGCGCTCTGCGTGGACACCGGCGACGTCTCCGTCATGCCGTAGCAGATGGTCACCTCGCGCATGTGCATGCGCGACTGCACTTGCTTCATCACCTCCACCGGGCACGGCGAGCCCGCCATGACACCGGTGCGCAGCGTCGACAAATCGAACTCACCGAAGCGCGGATGGTCCAGCTCCGCGATGAACATCGTGGGCACGCCGTACAGCGACGTGCAGCGCTCGGCCTGCACCGTCTGGAGCACCGTCAGCGGGTCGAACGCCTCGGCGGGAATCACCATGGTGGCGCCGTGGCTGGTACAGGCCAGGTTGCCAATCACCATGCCGAAGCAGTGGTAGAATGGCACCGGGATGCACACCCGGTCCTCGGGGCCGTAGCGCAGGGCCTCCCCGATGAAGAAGCCGTTGTTCAAGACATTGTGGTGCGACAGCGTGGCGCCCTTCGGGAAGCCTGTCGTTCCCGACGTGTATTGGATGTTGATGGCGTCATCGAACTGGAGCGACGCCTCGCGAGCGGCCAACGCGTCCTCTGAAACATCCTCCGCGCCATCGAGCAGCCGCTGCCAGTCGTCCTCCAGGACGAGCGCCGCCGCCAGGCTGGCACAGCGCGGTTGGACTTCTTTCACCATGCCCCGGTAGTCCGTCTGCCGGAAGCCCCGTGCGTGGAGCAGCACCTTGGTGCCGGACTGGTTGAGGGCGTACTCCAGCTCCGAGGTGCGGTAGGCCGGGTTGATGTTGACCAGGATGGCGCCGATACGGGCCGTGGCGTACTGGACGGCCACCCATTCGAAGCGGTTGGGGGACCAGAGCCCCACCCGGTCCCCCTTCTGAACGCCCAGGGCCATCAGCCCCCGGGCCACCTGCGAGGTGAGCGCCCAGAGCTGTTGATACGTGGCCCGAAACCCCTGGGACGCCACCACCAGGGCCTCCCGGTCACCGTGGCGCTCGACGGTGCGGCGCAGGTTCTGGCCAATCGTCTCCCCCAGCAGCGGGGTGGTGCTGGTGCCATGGGCGTAGGAAGGGACCGGGTTTTGGGACATGGCGTCATCGTCCCGCCGAGCCGGACACGCGGCAAGCGCCTCGAACCACCGCTGTCCAGCGCGTGGCAGGGGGGCATGGGGGAAGGCGGCATGCACTGCCAGCGAGGGCCCCCCGGGGGGCCAGTCCCCTCCTGGGAAACGACAGTCAGCCCTGAAATCAGCCATTACGCCGTGCAGCCAGCCCACGCACCGCGTTAGAAACCGGGACTCATGGATGACTCCAACGCCAGGCTGGTCGCGGCCCTGCTGGAAGCCCGGCAGCGACACTGCTTCCCTGCGGACGTACGGCGCGCTGCCCCCGAATTCGTAGGCCAGGTGCTCGGCCTGCTCTTCCCCCACTTCGCCGAGCGCCTGGAGTGTACGGCCGCGGCCGTCCACCGCGACGTCACCACCGTGGAGGCCAGCCTCCACCGCATCCGGGACACGCTGGCGCCCCTGTACCCGGGCATTGAACGGGACCTGCCGGCGCGCTTCATGGAGCGGCTGCCCGGCCTCTATGACTGGCTGCGGCAGGACGCGGACGCCATCTTCGAGGCGGACCCGGCCGCACGCACCGTGGACGAGGTCATCCTCACCTACCCGGGCTTCACCGCCATCGCCATCTACCGGGTGGCCAACGCGCTGCACGCCCTGGGCTTCCCGCTGCTGCCTCGCTTGCTCACGGAGTACGCGCACCAGCGAACCGGCGTGGACATCCACCCGGGTGCCACCATTGGCCGGCGCTTCGTCATCGACCATGGCACCGGCGTCGTCATCGGTGAGACGACGCTCATTGGTGACAACGTCAAAATCTATCAGGGCGTCACCCTGGGCGCGCTCGTCGTGGAGAAGGGGCTGACGGACAAGAAGCGTCACCCCACCATCGAGGACGACGTGGTGGTGTACGCCAACGCCACCATCCTGGGCGGAGAAACCGTGGTGGGCCGGGGCAGCATCATCGCCGGCAACGCCTGGCTCACGCAGAGCATCCCCTCTCAATCCGTGGTTACCCGCCGCAGCGAGGTGCGTCAGCGCGGCGAGAACGGCTCGCTGGACGCACTCGAATTCCACATCTGACCCACCGACGAGGCCCCCGACATGAAGGTGAACAACATCCTGGAGACCATCGGAAACACGCCGCACGTGCGCATCAACCGGCTGTTTCCGTCCCGCGTGACGGTCCATCTGAAGCTCGAGCGCGCCAACCCGGGCGGCAGCATCAAGGACCGCATCGCGTTGTCCATGATTGAGGACGCGGAGCAGCGCGGCCTGCTCAAGAAGGACAGCGTCATCATCGAGCCGACCAGCGGCAACACCGGCATCGGCCTGGCCATGGTGGCGGCGGTGAAGGGCTACAAGCTGGTGCTCGTCATGCCGGAGTCCATGAGCGTCGAGCGCCGCCGGCTGATGGCCGCCTACGGCGCCACGTTCGAGCTGACCCCGCGCGCGCAGGGCATGAAGGGCGCCATCGCTCGCGCCAATGAGCTGCTGTCGCAGGTGCCCAACTCGTGGATGCCGCAGCAGTTCGAGAACGAGGCCAACATCGAGGTCCACCGCCGCACGACGGTGCAGGAAATCCTCAAGGACTTCCCGGAAGGGCTGGACTACCTCATCACCGGCGTGGGCACCGGCGGGCACATCACCGCGTGCGCCGAGGAGCTGAAGAAGGTCTGGCCGAAGCTGAAGGTCTTCGCCGTGGAGCCCACCAAGTCGCCCGTCATCAGCGGCGGCCAGCCGGGCCCGCACCCCATCCAGGGCCTTGGCGCCGGCTTCATCCCGAAGAACCTGCACAAGGACGCGCTGGACGGCGCCATTCAGGTGACGGAGGAGGACGCCTTCGAGTTCACCCGCCGCGCCGCGCGTGAGGAGGGCATCTTCGTGGGCATCTCCACCGGCGCCGCGCTGTCCGCCGTGAATCAGAAGCTGGGCGAGATGACCGACGGCAGCCGCGTGCTCGCCTTCAACTACGACACGGGCGAGCGCTACCTCTCCATCGAGCCGCTCTTCCCGGCCCAGTAGTCCAAAGGGCCCTCAGCCGCGGTGCGTCCGCACCAGCTCCACCAACCGGTCCATCTCCTCGGGCAGGTTGTAGAAGTGGGGTGAGAGGCGGACGCGCCCGCGGCGCACCGAGAGGGCCACCTCCCGTCCGGCAAGCCACGCGCCGAGCGCGCGGGCCTCGCCCTCCGGAGGCAGGAACGTGAGGATGCCCGCCCGGTGCTCCGGCGCGGGCCCCACGTCGCAGCCCAGCCCACGCAGCCCTGTCTCCAACTGGCCCAGCAGCTCGCGGATGCGTGCGGAGATGGTGTCCACCCCCACCTCGTGCAGCAGCTCCAGCGCGGCGCCCAGGGCGTAGATGCCGGTGTACGCGGCGCTGCCCTCCTCCAGCTTGCCCGCGTCCGGGCGCAGCTCGAAGTGGCTGCGGTTGAAGTTCCAGGCGTCGGTGGTGCTGCGCCAGCCCACCAGCACGGGCCGCAGCCTGGGCAGGACGTCCTTGGCCACGTAGAGGAAGCCGATGCCGGCGATGCCCAGCATCCACTTGTGGCTGTCCGCGCTGAGGAAGTGGACGCGGCTCTTCTTCACGTCCACGGGGATGCAGCCCACGCTCTGGATGCCGTCCACGCAGAAGAGGACGCCCGCCCGCTCGCACAGGGCGCCCACCGCGTCCAGGTCTGTGCGGTAGCCGGTGGCGAACTGCACGGAGGAGACCGCCACCAGCCGGGTGCTCGGGTTGAGCGCGGCGGCCACGGCTTCCGGCGTCACGCCCCCTTCGGGCGTCTGGATTTCGCGCACGGTGACGCCGCGGTCCTTCAGGTGCAGCCAGGGATACACGTTGGAGGGGTACTCCAGCGAGGATGCGACGACGACCTCGTCGCCGGGCTTCCAGTCCAGGCCCTCGGCCACCAGGCCCAGGCCGTGGCTGGTGTTGCGCACGAAGGCAATCTCGCCGGGCTCGGCGTTGATGAGGCGGGCGGCCAGGCCCCGCACGCGCTCGCAGTGGGCCTCCCAGCCGCGCTCGTGCTTGATGCCGTGGTGGACGATGTCCTCCATCCACCCGCGCACGGCCTCGGCGGCGCGCAGGCTGGTGGGGGCCACACCGGCATGGTTGAGGTAGAGCTGCTCCCTCAGCACGGGGAAGAGGTCTCGGTAGGACTCGAGCGAGCGCGTCATGGTGCCCGGAGTGTAGCCACATCGCCGCGCCGCGCCGTACTTCGTGCAGGCCGGGTGTCCGCCGTGGACAGACGCGGTGGTTTTTCCGTCCCACCGTTGGATGCGATATGCGTCGGGTCCTGCTCGCCGCGGAGGACCCATGCGCCGCACCATCCTGGACGCCATGAGGAACACGTTGTTCGTGGGCGCCGCCCTGCTGGCGGGCTGCGCGGGAACCGTTCATGCGCCCTACCCGCCCATCCGCGCGGACCTGTCCCCCGCCGCCCTGGAGCGAGGGGCCGCCATCTTCCACGCGAGCTGCGAGTCATGTCACCGCGGGGGCGACGCGGAGACGGCGTCGGGCGCGCCGCTGCGCGAACTGCCCTCGTACATGGGGCGCTTCTACGCGGCGAACCTCACGTCGCACGCCGAGGCGGGCATCGGCGCCATGACGGATGAAGAGCTGGCGCGAGCCATCCGCTACGCGGTGAGCCGCGACGGGCGGCTGATGGTGATGCCCAGCTACGGCATGGGCGACGCGGACCTGGCGGCGGTGCTGGGCTTCATGCGCTCCGGGCACCCGCTCTTCACGCCGGATTCAGTGCCCGCGCCCCCTTCGAAGTTCAGCTTCTTCGGCGGCATCGGCTTCCGCTTCATCACCGGGAATGAGCCAGTGGAACGGCCCGCCTCGGGCATCCCCGTGCCGCCCAAGGCGGCGACCCGGGAGTACGGCCACTACATGGCGCATGACGTCTATGACTGCGCCTCGTGTCACACGGATGGCTTCAGCCCTCGGAAGACAGAGGGTGATGACGTGTTCGCGGGTGGCATGGCGTTCGTCGACCCGGAGGGAAGGAACGTTCATTCCAGCAACATCACGTTCCACGAGACGGGGCTGGCACATTGGACGCTGGAGGACTTCACCCGCGCGGTGCGTGACGGACTGGCACCGGATGGCTCCGTGCTGCGCTCGCCCATGCCTCGCTTCCGGGGCATGGACGAGGTGGAGGCGCGAGCGCTCTATGACTATCTGCGCTCGGTGCCGCACAGGAAGAACGCGGTGAAGGGCGCGCGGCCGCGGCTCACCTCGGCGTCGGTGCGCCCGGACTGGGGCGCGGAGGAGACGGAGGAGCAGAGCGCGGAGGCACTCCCCGATGCGGCGCAGGCCAGCGCGCCCGATGAGACGCGCACGGGAGCTGTTCCCAACGCCAGCTCATCCGTGAAGGGAGCAGGGGAAGAAACCTCGAATCCGCTGGTTTCCCCCGCGCAACCTCCGGCCAGCCATCAGGGCACACGGGGAGAAGACGCCCAGGCCGCAGTGACGTCTTCGGCCTCGGCGACCGCTTCCGGCTCGGCGATGCACACAACGCCCGGAGCCACCGACAAGAGCGCGGCATCGGCCCTGTCCGCGAAACACGATGCGGCCAACACCGCTGCGGCCGGTCCCTCGACGCGGGCCAGCAAGCCCACCCCCACCCGTAAGCCGCGCCCCGCTGCGCCCAAGGTGGACGCCCCCGCCCTCTTCGTGAAGCTCGGCTGCGCGAGCTGCCACGCTCCTGGCGCGCGGTATCACGACCGGCTCGCCAAGGTCGCCTCGCGCAGCGAGGCCGAGCTGGTCCGGTGGGTGCGAAACCCCGAGCAGTTCCTCCCCGGCACGCCCATGCCCACCTACGCGGAGTTGATTGACGAGAAGACCGCGCGTGCGCTGGTGCGCTGGGTGAAGGCGGGAGGCCTGGCCACGCTGCCCTCCACCTCGCGCTGAGCCGCGCCTCGAAGCACGCGGAAAAAACGTCCCGGAAATGACCGAGGAAAAACCCTGCTGGCGTATCCCGTTTGGAAGTTCTCAGCGGGCACCTCGTCGAGGCACCCGCTGGGCGCGTACCACCCCGGTGCCAACCGGCCCCAGCCCCGGGGTGGTGCGTGGGACTTCCCACCGCACCGTCGGCTGGCACGCCAGCGCCTCCGGCTACAGGGACGGCTGCACCCGCGCCGCCGCTCGCGTACGGTGCGCCGCATGACGGAGTGCCTCCTCAACGTCGACCTGGGCGAGCTTCCTGGTGAAGACGAACAGCTCTACGCGCTGGCCCACGTGGCGAACATCGCTTGCGGCGGGCATGCCGGGGACGATGCCTCCATGCGCCGGGCGCTGGAGCGGTGCGAGCGGCACGGCACGCGCGTGGGCGCGCACCCATCCTACGAGGACCGCGAGGGCTTCGGCCGCCGCGCGCTCGACGTCACGCCGGAGCACCTCCAGGCGCAAGTGGCCGCGCAGTGCGGCCGGCTCGCGAAGCTGGCGGCTGACCGTCGTCTGCCCGTGACGTACGCCAAGCCCCACGGCGCCCTGTACCACGCAGCCAATGCAACACCGGCCCTGGCCCGCGCCGTGGTGGCGGGCATCGTGGATGCACTGGGGACCGCCGTCACCGTCATTGGCCCCGGCAGGGGCGCGCTGCACGACGCGGCCCTGGCGGCGGGGCTGGCCTACGCCCGCGAAGGCTTCGCGGACCGAGGCACCCGGCCAGACGGCTCGCTGATTCCCCGAGGACAGCCCGGCGCGGTGCTGACCGACCACGCCCAGGCGCGGGCCAACACCGTGCGCCTGGCCACCAGCGGCAGCGTGGACACCGTCTGCGTCCACGGCGACACGCCCGGCGCGGCGGAGCTGGCGCGCGAGGTCCGCGCCACCTTGGACGCGCTCGCACTTCGCGCCGAGCCCCTGGGTGAAGGCGCCCTGCGACTGGTCCTTCCCGAGGGACTGGAGCGGCGCGCCACGCGCGAGGCCCTCTGTGCCATGCCCGGCGTCCTCGACGCCGTCATCACCGAGGAGCACGCCTGCGTGTACTTCGCCCCGGATGCGCCACCCGAGGAGCCTCGGCTCGCGCTGGCGCGGTTGCTGCGCATCCCAGCCCCAGTGGCCGGCCGGCCCCTCACGACCATCTCCGTGCGCTACGACGGGCAGGACTTGCGCGCGGTGGCGGAACGCGCGGGCCTCACCGAGGACGAAGTGGCGCGGCGCCACACGGCGCGCGAGTACACGGTGCGCTGCGTGGGATTCCTCCCCGGGTTCGCCTATCTGGGCGAGGTCGACCCGAGCATCGCGGTCCCCAGGCTGGCCACGCCCCGCACGCGAGTGCCTGCCCTCGCCGTGGGAATCGCGGGTGGGCGCACGGGGGTGTATCCCTTCGCATCGCCTGGAGGCTGGAACCTCATCGGCACCGCGCTGGACTTCACCGCCTTCACACCCGAGGAGGGCTCGGTGCTTCAGCTCGGGGACCGGGTGCGCTTCAAGCGGGTGGACCGATGACGGGCTGGCTGGACATCACGGGCGTGGGTGCGCCCGTCACGGTGCAGGACGCGGGACGGCCGGGGAAGATGCACCACGGCGTGCCTCCGGGGGGACCGCTGGTCCCGGAGCTGCTCGCCCTGGCCAATCTCGCCGTGGGCAACGCGAGCGGAACGGCGGCGCTGGAGGCCTTCGGCCGGTTGGAGCTGCGCGCCCGAGGCCGAAGCGTTCGCGTGTCCATGGACGGACACGCCTTCACGCTGGCGGATGGAGAGCGCCTCACCGTCCCCGCGCCCGAGTCGACGAGCGTGCGCTATGTCGCGGTGGACGGCGGGCTCGCCGTGCCGGAAGTGCTGGGAGGACGCGGCACACTGCTGGTCGCGCGCCTGGGCGGACACGAAGGCCGCCTGCTGCGTTCGGGTGACAGCCTGCCCCTGGGTGACGCGAACGAGCGCGCCGAGGCGCGAGCGCCCGGTGCGTCACTGGATGCAGCGGCGCCCATCCGCGTGACGCTCGGACCGGACAACCGCCGCTTCGAACCAGCAACCGTAGCCACCCTGCTGTCGGGCGCCTTCACCGTGTCCGCCGCCACGGACCGCGTGGGGATGCGGCTCCAAGGGCCATCGCTCACCCATGGCGACGAAGGCACGGGCACGTCGCGCCCCATGGTTCGTGGGGCCATCCAGGTGACGCTTTCAGGGACACCCATCGTGCTGGGCCCCGACCATCCGACGACAGGTGGCTATCCACTCATCGCGACAGTCATTCGCGCCGATTGGGGACGACTGTGCGCCCGCCGCCCAGGCGCCGCTGTCCGGTTCCAGGAAGTAAGCCTCGAAGAGGCACGGGAAGCGTGGCGGCTCCACGCGGGGCACTTCGGTATCGGCACGCGCCCCACGAAGCCGTAAGCCGCGGCGCCAGGGTTCAGGGCGCCTCCAGCTCTGGGGGCCATAGCGCACCCAGGTCCAGCTCCAGGTCCTCGAACGGCTCGGCGCGCACACACGCATCCCCCGAGTACTGCCCCCGCGCGACCCATTCGCCTTCCCGTCGAGCGAAGACCTCCAGGGCCTTCGCTGTGGGGTCCACCAGCCACACGTGCCCCACGCCTTCGCGCGCGTAGAATTCCCGCTTGCGGTTCCTGTCCAGCTTCCAGGTCGACGGAGATAGCACCTCACAGACCCAGTCCGGCGCCAGCGTGAAGAAGGGGACGCGCCGCATCATCGGCATGCGCTCGCGGCGCCATCCCGCGATATCCGGCACCAGGACGTCCTGACCGACGTGCAGCTCGGGCTCGGTAACAATCCACCACCCTCCCGGCGCTCGCTGCCCGACCTGGAACCGGGAGACGAGCAGCCCGCCCAGGACGGAGTGCGCCACCGCATGCGGGCTCGCGGGCCTCGGCAATGCGATGAGCTCACCATCGATGATTTGCCCGACCATGTTCTCGGGCAGCGCCACCAGGTCTTCATAGGTCGCGGGACGCTTCGTCTCATTCCCCATCTCGGGACTCCCCAGGCCAGCCGCCTCCCACCCCTCTATCATCCGTATTGCCTCCCCCAAGTGGAACCCCACCTGCAACGGCGTGTCCAATGATTCCTACCTCAGGGGTCCGACATGCCTTTGGGGGCAGGACAACAACGAGGTGGGTCTGCACGAGCATCGAAGGCTCCAGCCTCAAATCGAGCAGGCACTCAACGCCCCCTGAAGGAGACCCTCCACGGCATCCGGATGCAGGCCATTGAGGCGAACACCAATGCCCTGTGCTTCCCCGCCATCCTCGTGGGCAAGGCAGTGGAGCGGATGCGCATGGAAGGTCGCCCCCGCCCCCCTGAGCTCCAGCATCCAGGGGACGCAACTTTTTCCGGTTTCAACCGATACTGAAGAAGATGAGTCCCCCAAAAATCGGTTTCCGCGCCCCTGCCCGT
>NZ_VHLB01000144.1:0-15092 GCF_006547365.1 Myxococcus sp. AB056
CGCCGGTGAAGGTGTCGCTGGAGGCGGACTTGCCGCTGGCGGTGGGCCTGGGAAGCTCGGCGGCGCTGTCGGTGGCGTGCGCGCGGTTGCTGCTCCAGGCGGCGGGGAAGGTGCCCACGCCGAAGGACGCGGCGCGTGTGGCGTGGGCGATGGAGCAGGAGTTCCACGGCACGCCGTCCGGCGTGGACCACACCACCAGCGCGGCGGAGCAATTGGTCCTCTACTGGCGCAAGCCGGGGGCCGCCAAGGGGACGGGGCAGGTGGTGGAGAGCCCCAGGCCCTTGCACGTGGTGGTGACGCTCGCGGGTGAGCGCAGCCCCACGAAGAAGACGGTGGGGGCGCTGCGGGAGCGGCAGGCTCGCTGGCCGTCGCGCTACGAGCGCCTGTTCGCGGAGATTGGACGGGTGTCCTCGGAGGGCGCGAAGGCGGTGGCGGCGGGAGATTTGGAGGCACTGGGCGACGCGATGAACGTCAACCAGGGTTTGCTCGCGGCGTTGGGCCTGTCGTCGCCGCCTTTGGAAGAGATGGTCTACCGGTTGCGGGAGCTGGGGGCGCTGGGCGCCAAGCTGACCGGAGCTGGTGGAGATGGTGGGGCCGTCATCGGCCTGTTCCTCGAGCCCAAGCCGGTGGTGACGAAGCTCCGCCGGATGGGCGTGCGCTGCTTCAGCAGCCAGCTCGCGGGTCCGCGGGCGTCGTGAGTCTTCCCATGAAAGCCACAGCACTGGCGCATCCCAACATCGCCCTGGTGAAGTACTGGGGGAAGCGGGATGACGCGTTGATTCTGCCGCACCAGTCCAGCCTGTCCCTCACGCTGTCGCCGCTGTCGGTGACGACCACAGTGGAGTTCGGCGCCGCGAGCGACCAGGTGGAGCTCAACGGGCACACCGCGAAGGGCAGCGAGCGCGACCGCGTGCTGCGGCTGCTGGAGTTGGTGCGCACCCAGGCGAAGGCCGACCTGGGCCCCGCGAAGGTGGTGTCGCGCGGGGACTTCCCCATGGCGGCTGGTTTGGCCAGCAGCGCGGCGGGCTTCGCGGCGCTGGCGGTGGCGGGACGCGCGGCGGCGGGGCTGCCGTCGGAGCCCCGCGCGGCCAGCATCCTGGCGCGCATGGGCAGCGGCTCGGCTCAGCCGAGCCCCGCTGTGAGTCAAGGCGCCGCAGACGGGCGTGTCATGAGGCCAGTTGACGCGTCAGCAACTGCGGCTGACGTGTCAAACACAGAGCCTGGCTGTTTCATCCTCCTCAAATCACGCTGGATGCGGCCTGGCGCATCATGGCACCGTCGTTGCAGGAGCTTGACTCAGGTTCGATGAATGGAGTTACTCGTGAAACAGGCGGTAGTGAATTCGTGTGTCATTGCTTCGAACCTTGGTTTATCGCCTGTGAGTGACGGGAGTCCTTTGGCGGGGTGACGCCAGGCGCGCCGGAGGGGGATGAAGTGACCCCCCTGAAGCCAACTGCGTCCGTTTCGCGCGATGAAGAAGAGCAGGGCGGAGTCAAATGCATCAGTGCTGCCGAGCAGGCGATGCCCGCAGAAACGGGGGCGACTCGGAACATTCTTTCGGGTGGATGGCGCCGCATGTGGCCCGGCAAGTTGGTGCTGGGGCGGCTCGCTCGACGGGTGTGCCTGCTCACGCGGTACCCGCTGCGCTTCCTCAAGGCTTGCTTCGTCCCGGACTTCGCGCAGCGGAGATGGACTCTTGTCTGTTCACCCATTGAGCCGGGTGGGCCGTCGCAAATCTCCGCGAATCCCTATTGAGGGATTGGTATATTTTTTCGAATCAGACTGTCATTCGTGGAGTTGACCGCTGGACGTCAGCGCAATTCCTCGGGACCAACGAGAGGTGTGGATGTCGAAGGGGAGGCAGAAGCAACCATTCCAGCTGCCGGAGTTCTACGTGCCCTGGCCGGCGCGGCTGAACCCGAACCTGGAGTCGGCCCGCGCGCACACGAAGGCGTGGTCATACCAGATGGGCATCCTGGGGCCGCCGCGGGATGGGACGGACCGGGAGGTGTGGTCCGAGCGCCGCTTCGACGGCATGGACTACGCGCTGCTCTGTGCGTACACGCACCCGGAGGCGCCGGGGCCGGAGCTGGACCTCATCACGGACTGGTACGTCTGGGTCTTCTACTTCGACGACCACTTCCTGGAGGTCTTCAAGTACTCGCGCGACGTGAAGGGCGGCCAGGCCTACCTGGACCGGCTGCCGCTGTTCATGCCGCTGGACATGTCCCAGACGCCGCCGGAGCCCGTCAACCCGGTCGAGCGCGCCCTGTGGGACCTGTGGCAGCGCACGGTGCCGTCCATGTCCATGGACTGGCGCCGCCGCTTCTTCGAGAACACCAAGCACCTGCTCGATGAATCGATGTGGGAGATCGAGAACATCAGCGAGGCGCGCATCTCCAATCCCATCGAGTACATCGAGATGCGCCGAAAGGTGGGCGGCGCTCCCTGGTCGTCGGACCTGGTGGAGCACGCCGTCGCCGCGGAGATACCGGACCGCGTGGTGAAGAGCCGGCCGATGCGCGTCTTCAAGGACACGTTCTCGGACGCGGTGCACCTGCGCAACGACCTGTTCTCCTACGAGCGCGAAATCCTGGAGGAGGGCGAGCTCTCCAACGGCGTGCTGGTGGTGGAGACGTTCCTCGACTGCGACACCCAGCGCGCGGCGGAGCTGGTCAACGACCTGCTGACGTCGCGGCTCCAGCAGTTCGAGACCACCTTCGCCACGGAGCTGCCGTGGCTGTTCGCGGAGTACGGGCTCAACCCGGTGGAGCAGGCGCAGGTGCTCACGTACCTGCGCGGACTCCAGGACTGGCAGTCCGGCGGCCACGAGTGGCACATGCGCTCCAATCGCTACATGAACCAGCACTCGGAGGAGCGCCCGGCGCTGTCCATTCCCGTGCCCTCGGGCCTGGGCACCTCCGCGCTGCGGCTGCCGCTGACGGCCGGCGGGCTGGGGCTGGGGCCCCGCGCCCGCTCGCTGAGCCACGTACCCCGCCAGCACGTGGGCCCCACGAAGCTGCCGCCGTTCTACATGCCGTACAGCACGTACTTGAGCCCGCACCTGGATCGCGCGCGCAAGAACTCCAAGGCGTGGGCGCGGCGGGTGGGCATGCTGGAGGTGGTTCCCGTCGTGGGGTTCTACGTCTGGGACGACCACAAGTTCGACGCGGCGGACGTGGCCCTCTGCGGCGCGTACATCCACCCGGACGCGACCCCGGAGCAGCTGGACCTGACGGCGTGCTGGCTCGTCTGGGGCACCTACGCGGACGACTACTTCCCCATGCTCTACGCGAACACGCGGGACATGGCGGGCGCGAAGCTGTTCACCGCGCGGCTTGGCCAGTTCATGCCGGATGACGTGGAGGCCGCCAACGCCGCGGTGCCCACCAACCCGGTGGAGCTGGGCTTGGCGGACCTGTGGAAGCGCACCGCCGGACCGCTGTCGCCGCGCAGCCGCAAGCTGTTCCGCAAGGCCATCCAGGACATGACGGACAGCTGGGTGTGGGAGCTGAACAACCAGCTGCTCAACCGCGTGCCGGACCCCGTGGACTACGTGGAGATGCGCCGCAAGACGTTCGGCTCGGACCTCACCATGAGCCTGTCGCGCCTCTCCAAGGGAGACGCGGTGCCGGAGGACGTCTTCAACACCCGCACGCTGCGCGGGCTGGAGAACTCCGCCGCGGACTACGCCTGCTTCGTCAACGACCTCTTCTCCTATCAGAAGGAGATTGAGTTCGAGGGCGAGCTCAACAATTGCGTGCTCGTGGTCCAGAAGTTCCTCGGCGTGGACAAGGACACGGCGGTGCTCACGGTCAATGAGCTGATGACCGCGCGCATGAAGCAATTCGAGCACCTGGTGGCCAAGGAGCTGCCGGTGGTCATCCGCACCTTCGGCCTGGATGCGAAGGCGCAGGAGAAGCTGCACACGTACGTGGAGCAGCTCCAGCAGTGGATGGCGGGCATCCCCCGGTGGCACGCGGAGGTGACCCGCTACACGGAGACCGAGCTCATCCACGACGCGTCGCCCAAGTTCAAGGCCGGGAAGGTCTCCGGCCTGGGCATGTCCGCGATGCGCATCGCCGAGCTGTTCCGCGGTGGCAAGCCCTGAGTTCAACCGCAGTCCGAAGCCTTTTGATTCTTCAACCTGGAGAGGGGTGAACCATGTCCAACGACATCAAGAAGTTCGACGACAACAACCAGAGCCTCGGCACGCAGGCGGCGCGTCAGCTGGCGACGACGACCAAGTCCGAGCCGCAGATGCAGGGCATCTCCTCGCGGTGGCTGCTCAAGCTGTTGCCGTGGGTGCAGGTGTCCGGCGGTACGTTCCGCGTCAACCGCCGCATGACCTACGCGGTGGGGGACGGCCGCGTCACCTTCACCAGCACCGGCGCCAAGGTGCAGGTGATTCCGCAGGAGCTGGGCGAGCTGCCCTTGCTGCGCGGCTACGAGGACGTGGACGCGCTCACCGCGCTGGCCAACCGCTTCGAGCAGAAGGAGTTCAAGGCCGGTGAGGTCATCACCGAGGCCGGCAAGGAAGCGGACTCCATCGTCCTCATCGCGCACGGCAAGGTGAACCGCATCGGCCGCGGCAAGTACGGCGAGCCGGTGGTGCTGGAGACGCTCGCGGACGGCGACCACTACAGCTACCAGGCGCTGCTGGAGTCGCAGGACTACTGGCAGTTCACGGCCAAGGCCGTCACGCCGGTCATCGCGCTCATCCTCCAGCAGTCCGCCTTCGAGGCGGTGGTGGCGCAGGTGCCGTCGCTGCAGAAGCACATCGAGAAATTCAAGGCCCGCTCCAAGAAGAAGCAGGACACCGCCGGCCAGAAGGCCATCGAGCTGGCCGCCGGCCACCACGGCGAGCCGGTGCTGCCCGGCACCTTCGTGGACTACGAGACGCACCCGCGCGAGTACGAGCTGGCCGTCGCGCAGACCGTCCTCCAGATCCACACGCGCGTCGCGGACCTCTTCAACGACCCCATGAACCAGACGCAGCAGCAGCTGCGGCTGACCGTGGAGGCGCTGAAGGAGCGCAAGGAGCACGAGCTCATCAACAACCGCGAGTTCGGCCTGCTGCACAACGCGGACCTCAAGCAGCGCATCCACACCCGCTCTGGCGCGCCGACGCCGGACGATATGGACGAGCTCCTGGCCACGGTGTGGAAGGAGCCGTCGTTCTTCCTGGCTCACCCGCGCGCCATCGCCGCGTTCGGGCAGGAGTGCAACAAGCGCGGCATCTACCCCACCAGCATCGACATGAACGGGAACATGGTGCCCGCGTGGCGCGGCATCCCCATCGTTTCCTGCAACAAGCTGCCCATCAGCGAGTCGCGCACCACGTCCATCATGCTGATGCGCGCGGGTGAGAAGAACCAGGGCGTCGTGGGCCTGCACCAGGCGGGCATCCCGGATGAGATTGAGCCCAGCCTCAACGTCCGGTTCATGGGCATCAACGAGAAGGCCATCATGAACTACCTGGTGACCGCGTACTTCTCCGCGGCGGTGCTCACGCCGGACGCGCTGGGCATCCTGGAGAGCGTCGAGCTGGGCCGCTCCTAGTCGTCGTCCCCCTGACTGCGCAACCGAACGGAAGGCATTCTCATGGCGAATCCAGACAAGGACCTGGCGGTGAACGAAGGCACCAGCCTGAGCACGGCCGGCGCCCGCCAGCTCGCGACGACCACCAAGACGCAGCCGGTGATGCAGGGCATCTCGCCCCGCTACCTGCTGAGCATCCTGCCCTGGGTGCAGGTGTCCGGCGGCACGTACCGCGTGAACCGGCGGCTGACGTACACCGTGGGCGACGACCGGCTGAACTTCAGCAACATCGGCGTCAAGGTGGAGATCATCCCGCAGGAGCTGCTCAAGCTGCCGCTGATGCGGGGCTTCCAGGACGTGGATGACCTGCTCATCCGCACGCTGGCGGGCCGCTTCACCCAGCAGCAGTACAAGGCGGGGGACACCATCGTGGAGGCGGGCAGGTCCGCCGAGCACGTGATCCTCATCGCCCACGGCAAGGCGCAGAAGCTGATGGCCGGCAAGTACGGCGACCCCGTGGTGCTGGAGACGCTGGCGGACGGCGACCACTTCGGCGACCAGGCGGTGGTGGAGTCGAACGACGTGTGGCCCTTCACCGTCAAGGCCGTCACGGCCTGCACGGTGATGGCGCTGCCGCAGGATACGTTCGAGTCCCTCATCACCCAGTCCCCGGCGCTGAAGGCGCACGTGGAGCGCTACAAGGCGAACCTGAAGAAGCCCCAGGACAAGGCGGGCCAGGCGGCCATCCCGCTGACGGCGGGCCACCACGGCGAGCCGATCATCGCCGGCGGCTTCGTGGACTACGAGCTGAAGCCGCGCGAGTACGAGCTGAGCGTGGCGCAGACCATCCTGCGCGTGCACACCCGCGTGTCGGACATCTTCAACGACCCGATGAACCAGACGCAGGAGCAGTTGCGGCTGACCATCGAGGCGCTGAAGGAGCGCAAGGAGTGGGAGCTCATCAACAACCCCGAGTTCGGCCTGCTGCACAACGCCGACCTCAAGCAGCGCATCCACACCCGCTCGGGGCCCCCGACGCCGGACGACATGGACGAGCTGGTATCGCGCCGTCGCAAGACGCGCTACTTCCTGGCCCACCCGCGCGCCATCGCGGCGTTCGGCCGGGAGTGCAACAAGCGCGGTCTGTACCCGACGGTGGTGGACGTGGGCGGGGCGAAGTTCCAGGCGTGGCGCGGGGTGCCCATCCTCCCGTGCGACAAGCTGCCCATCACCCGGGAGAACACCACCTCCATCATCGCCATGCGCACCGGTCAGGAAGACCAGGGCGTGGTGGGCCTGCACAACGCGGGCATCCCCGACGAGGTGGAGCCGAGCCTCACCGTGAAGCGCATGGCCATCAACGACCAGGCCCTCACCCAGTACCTGGTGAGCACCTACTACTCCGCCGCCGTGCTCGTCCCCGACGCGCTGGGCGTACTGGAGAACGTGGCGCTCGGCGGCTGAGGCGCTTGTTCGCGTCGTGAAGCAGGAGGGCGGGCCCGGTGCGTCCATCGCGTCGGGCCCGTTTTCTTTGGTGGAACCGGGCGCAGGCCCTGCGTGTACCCGGCTGTCGAGCGATGGAGGCTTCTGACTCTTCTCCCGCGCTGGTTCGCCATGCCATGTCGGTCGACCCGCGTGCGGAAGCCCCGTGCCTGGGGACGTTGGTGAAGCTGGACACTCGGCGCGCCGGCGCCGATGAGCAGTTGCGGCTACGTGTCGCAGCCCGTCCCCGTCTCTGGGACTTCACGCCCACCAGCAGTGCCAGTTGATTCGCCATGGGCGTGGCGGGCGCGAAGCATTCCTGCAGACAGTCGTATTCGCCGCTGCGCCAGCTTTGGCTGGCCAAGGAAGGTGTGCGCGCGCCGCGCTGGAGAGGCTGCGTGTGCCCGTCATTGACACGTCAGCGGCGCATCATGACGCGTCATGCCTGCTCCCATGATACGTCTCTGGTCAGACGGCATTTCCTACCCCTCCCGCTCTCCGCCCTGGACAAGCTCAGCAGCCTGAGCAAGTCCATGGATGACCTCTCCCTGACAGGGGCGCAGCCCGCGCGACCCGCCTGCTGGCGCGTGGAAACCCCCATATACCCGGGGAGTAGGAATGCCTCTGTATGGAGGCAATTGGTATTGACGTTGCAATGACAGACGTCGCGGACCGCAGGTCAAATGGCTCCGCCATTCCATGGGAAGTGACAATGTCAACCACGCCAATCGTGTCGTCGCGCAGTGAATCCTCGACCTCCGCGCAAGCCGCATCGTCTCGCAGTGAGCCAGCCACGTCTGAATATCAGTACAACTACACCTACGTCGCCCCGCTCGCGCTGGCCCAGGACGTCCCGGCGAGTCAACGCCCCACGCTGGAATGGTGGGGACAGGTCGTCGTGCAGCTCCTCCGCATCGCGAACAACCGTCTGCACTGGATTCACGAGCAGGAGCAGCGCACGCATGAGGGCGCGGCGCCCACCGCCCCGTCGTTGAGCGTGGACCTGTCCCATGTCGGCGTGGGGCGGATGGAACTCAGCCACCTCAAGGCGCTTCCCCCGTCTTCGACGATGGCGGGCAACCTGTTCGGCGAGTTCCACGAGTTCGGCGAGGCCGCCGAACTGGCCGCGAAGGCCGCGCTCCTGGCCCGCAAGGCCTTCAACCACGAGCTGGGCAGCGTGTTCGACGTGTTCAAGCTGGTGATGGAGGCCATCACGATCAAACCCACAGGCCGGCCAGGCTCGATGCTCGACTACTTCAATCTCTTCACCACGCTCCCTCTGCCCGCGGTGGCACCGAGCTACGAGGAGGACGCGACCTTCGCCTGGCTGCGCGTAGCGGGCTTCAACCCGCTCGTTCTACGCAAGGCCCGCGCGCTGGAGGACACGCTCGGGCTGACGGACGCGTCCCTGCGCGCCGTGCTCGGCGAGGATGACACGGTCCAGCTCGCGCTCGACGAGGGACGGTTGTATCTGGCGGACTACAAGGCGCTCGCCCGGGTCATCAACGGCAACTTCCCGGACGGCCCCAAGTACTGCTTCGCGCCCCGTGCCCTCTTCGGCCTGCCCGCGGGCAGTGGTCTTCGTCGGCTGCGTCCCCTGGGTATCCGCTGCGGCCAGGACGCGAGCGCCTACCCGCTCTTCACGCCTGCGGATGGCGAGGCCTGGATGCAGGCCAAGACGGTCGTCTCCGTGGCGGACGTGAACCACCACGAGCTCATCTCGCATCTGGCTCACACGCACCTGCTCGTGGAGCCCTTCGTGGTCGCCACCCATCGCAACCTTCCGGATGACCACCCGGTGAGCCTGCTCTTGCGGCCGCACTTCGAGGGCACGCTGAGCATCAACCAGTCCGCGGCGGAGAAGCTCATCGCGCCGGGCGGGAAGGTGGATCAGATGCTGGGCGGCACCATCCAGTCCAGCCGGACGGTCGCGGTGGAGTCGCTGCTGAAGGATTCGTCATTCGACTTCAACCAGGGCATGCTGCCTCACGCCCTGCGGCAGCGCGGGATGACCGAGCCCGACCTGGACTACCCCTACCGTGATGATGCACGGCTGGTGTGGGGCGCCATCGAGAACTGGGTGCGCGCGTACGTGGGCGTCTACTACAGCACGGACTCGGCGGTGACCGAGGACGCCGCGCTCCAGAAGTGGAGTGCCGAGGTGGCCGCGAAGGATGGCGGCCGAGTGAAGGGCTTCGGTGAGGACGGCATCCCGGGCAAGCTGGCCACGGTGGACTACCTCATCCAGGCGCTCACCATGGTCATCTTCACAGGCAGCGCACAACACGCGGCGGTGAACTTCGCCCAGGCCGGGGTCATGACGTTCGTGCCTATCGCGCCCAGCGCCGCCTACCGCGCCGCGCCCACCACCCGCGCCGAGGCCGCGCTCAACATGGGCCTCGACCAGTACCCGCCGATGGACATGGCCGCCCAGCAGATGGACATCCTCACCCTGCTTGGCTCTGTGCACCATACGAAGCTTGGTGACTACGCTCCCACGTGGTTCAAGAACCGGCACGTGCACGGCCACCTGAAGGTCTTCCAGGAGGACCTAGGGCGCATCGGCGCCCTCATCCAGCAGCGCAACACGACGCGCCTCTTCCCCTATCCCTACTTCATTCCCTCGGCCATCCCCCAGAGCATCAACATCTGAGGGCGCGGAGCTTCCATCCCGCCGGACAGGCGCCGTGAGTCGGGGGCTGATGGCCCCGGCTCACGGCCAATGAATCACGAATCCACCGACTCGCTGCCACCCAGAGTCACGGCCAGAAGAGGCCGGTGCCATCCTCTCCCACGCCGTAGGCCACCAAGTCAGAGGCGTTCGGCACCGCGCGCTTCGCTCACTCGCATTGACGCGCTGAATGGAGTGGCCTTGGTGCGCTCGTGACGCAGCGGCCGAGTTTGGGGTAGATACGGGTGTCGCGGTGGTTTGCGTTGCCATGAACATTCGAGTGATGCTGCGACCGTTTCTTGGAGGGCTTATTGCCGCGCTTGCCTCCGCTTGTGGCTTCTACAAGTGGGACATGGAGAATACCTGCCATGCAGTGGAGCGCTCGAAGGTGCGCGAGCTTCCAATTACAAAGGAGGAGGATGTCCTGACACTGGCCGCCTCGTGGGCTGCCGAGCGCGCTCGGTCGACCGAGGGAAAGCGGCTTTGGAACGCTCTCCCCAATATCAATCCTGGTTCCAGGGCTGAAATCATTCGTGACGCCGCGAAAGAGGCTGGAGTCGTGGACTGTCCGCTCGCGGATGCGCTTGAGGCTGCCATCCTTGCGGACGAACTGGAGCGGCAGCAACGACTCCAGAAGAAGCTACAGAAACCCTCGCCTGTGGACGCCTCGCCCGCTCCCGAACGGGAATCTACGAAGGCGGATGCTCCCTTGTAGGGGGGCTCCTGGATTGGCGCGGGCCACCCCCGTGTGTCGCGACACTAGAACGCGACGATGGATGGCTCTGTCTCGCTGGTGAAGAAGTCCTGAAAGGTGGCCACGTAGGAGTTACCGGAGCCCGTTTCCCCGTAAAGGGGGGCGTCCTTGGTGCCGGTAACGGTGAGCGTCGTCCCGTCCGTCTCGATGGAGAGGGATCCGGAGTAGATGGCCTTCCCCAGCGCGTTGACGGTCAGGCCCCTGGACCGGACGATGGCCAGCGTATCTGGGGCCACGTGCTTGAGCCCCAGGTTCTGGGACGAGGGGCCGCCCGTCCTGTACGTGTAGCTTACGGCTACGCCTAGTTCGTTGGCCGCGAGCCACGGCGTCGGCGACCCGCCGGTAGCAGAACCCACTACCACGGTGCCCTCGCCCCAGGGGCAGGTATTACTTGCCTCGCGGGTGACTTTGACGTCGTAGATGTAAGGAAACGGACCCGGCCGCGTCACGACCGACGCCGTGAAGGTGCAGCCCTGGGAGGTCCCCGACACCAGCGCCGACTCACGGGTGGCGAGACCGCCCTGCTCTTCTACTCCACCACACGCCGTGGCTGCGACGACCGTGCAAAGGGAAACAACGGACTTGAAGAGATGCATGGCATTGCCCTCCAGGGGTAGGACTGCGCTACCCCGTATAAAGGAAGATGGCAGACGCGAAAGCTGTTTCCGAAATGACTGTCATCTGAATGTCGAGGGGTACGAAGCCACCCACGGCGCCTGCGGGCGGCGCTATCGCCGAAAAATGCCGTGCAGCGGCTCCAGCGCTCCGGTCACGTCCTGCCAAACCAGGAGGGCCATGAGGGCATCGCCTTTGCTCTGCTGCGTATGTCTGGCCCACGCCGGTGAGGCCGCGGCGCCCGCGCGCGAGGCGGCGGCGTGAGCGCGAGCCCCGAAGCCCGGCCGGCGGAGGCCGGCCTCGTCAACGCGCACTTCCACCGCGTGCGTCGCTCGAAGTCGCGCTTTCGAGAGGAGGCACCACCGTCGCCGCGAGAGGTGTCGCGCCGGCCGGCACACGTCGCGGGAATGCTGGCCCTGGCGCACCATGTGGAGTCCGCCATTGGGCGGTGCCTCGTGGCGAGCGCAGCGGACGTCGAAGGTCAACTCGACTTTACCTACTTGCGCGACACACCTGCTGGACTTGCTGCTGCTGGCGCCCGACATCCAGGAGGCGGTGCTGTTCCTCGAGGCCGTCGAGGGGAGGGCGCCTCTCGGCGAGCGGGGCCTTCGGGCCATTGCACACGCGGGGACGTGGGAGGTGCAGCGCGAGCGCTGGTGTGAGGTGAAGCCTTCATTTTGAGGCGGGAGTCCGAATACGCGGACTTCTTGGTGTAGCGTGAGTGCAAGACGCTGCCTGAGAAGAATCAGCGGGCCGGGTAGTCCGCGAGGAAAGTGAGCGAGAGCACATGCAGAGCGACATGAAGGGCATCATCCAGGCTGCGGTGGCGGAGGCGGTGGAGAAGACGATGGGCCGGCAAGTGGAGCTGCTGGAGCGACAACTAGAGCTGTTGGGGAAGATTGCTCGGTTCCTTGGCATTGAGGCCGGCGCGGCCCATGCGGCGTCCGCGTCGAAGCGCGCCCTCGTGCCTCCTCCCGCGTCGAAGGTCCCGCCCGCGTCCGCCGCCAGTCCCGCGCCGAAGCGCCCGCCCTCGGTGCCCGTGCGGAAGTGGGTGAGGACGGAGGCCGCGCCGAAGCCCACGCGGGCCGGCCCCGCGCCCCAGAAGAGCCGCGGGCGACCGCGCGCAGCGGGTCGCACCGCGACGGCCGCAGCCCCCAGCTCCAGCCCCAGTCCCAAGGCACCCGTCTCCTTCGCGGTGGGACAGGAGGTGCGCTACAGGCAAGGGCGGGGCGCCTTCACGGCGAAGGTGAAGGCCGTCGACGAGAACGCGAAGACGGTGACGGTGGGGCGCGTCTCCGATGGAAAGTCGGTGGTGCGCCCCTTCGACAAGGTGACGCCAACCTGAGTCTGGGCCGCGAAGCGCCCTCTCCGGAGGGCGCTCCTGCGGCAAGTGCCTCGAAGGCGGGAGTGACGCCTTTGTCCGGCACACCGTTGCTTGACGGCGCGCCGCGCTCGTCGTTGCGCCTCGTTGGCCATGGCGTCGAGCTGCCCCTGGGCGAGGGCGCGGTAGTGGGGCACGACTTCCACGGCGAGCACATCCCGCATCTCCTGGCGGGCGCTGACGAAGTCCCCCTTGTCCTTGTGCTGGTACATCCGGTGCAGCGCGTCCATGAGCCTGCGGGTGCCGTCTCGGATGCGTCGAGTCTCCTCTCGCAAGAGGCCCAACGCGGCCTCCTCCGTGGTGAGCGCGCTCTCGGCTTCGCTGTCGCTGATGCCCATCTCGGCGGCTGTGCGCTTCAGCAGCGCCGTCTCCTTCCTCGTGAGGGCCAGGCGCTCTCCTTCGGTGAGGACACGACGCGCCAGTGCGCGAATCGGCCCCCAATCAACGGCTTCAGTCACGATGCATGTTTCCTTTGCGGGCTGCCCAGCCCAGCGTGTGAGGCGGAGGCTGGGGTCTCTTTCACCCTGGATAGGGATAGGCGCGCTTGGGGTGGCCTGTCCGCTACGAGTGGTAGAGGGCTTCACAGACTTCCAAGGGTCATGTTAATTCGACGGTCGAGTCAACTAGACCTTGAGGGCCCCGGGAGATTTGCCGCGACGGCGAATCTCGGTGTTCGTGGGGCCGCCCCCCTCTTTCAGGAGGATTCACAGCCATGACGAAGCGTTCGGAAGATGAAGTGTCAACGGAGGAGTTTCCGTCCAGACTCTCCACCCCGCCTAGCCCCAGCGCGCCGCGCTTCCTTTTCGACGTGGAGGGTGTGCGTTACGAGGCGGTGCGGGAGGTCGAGGTGCGGTCGAATGGCGAGAAGCTCCTGAAGGTGGAGCGGCGAGTGGCGGATGGAGTCTTGGCTGGCCTCTCCCTGGTTCGCCGAATTGCCAGCCCATCCACGTACATGATGCGCAAGCGGATGATTGAAGAGGTGCAGCTGGCTTTTCGCCTCAACCACCCCAACATTGCGCACGTCTTCCATATGCAGGTGGATGAGGAGGAGGACGCCCCCTACGCCATCATGGAGTACGTGGGTGGGCCCTCGCTGGAGACGCTGGTGTGTGCGGCGTTGGTTCGAGGGCAGCCCCTCTCGGAGGGCTTTGGCTTGTATGTGGGGGCGGAGGTGGCGGACGCGCTGCACTACGCGCACACGCTGACGTCAGAGAAGGGGGTGCCCCTGGGCATCGTCCACCGTGACGTGAGTCCCCGGCACATCGCCTTGGGCCTCCATGGAGAGGTGAAGGTGCTGGACTTCGGCTCGGCATTCTCGCTGCTGGTGGGGCGGGAGGAGTCGCCGGAGAATCTGCTGCGCGGAGACGTGGCCTACGCCTCTCCGGAGTACCTGCGCAAGGACGGGCTGACGCCGCGCTCCGACGTCTTCAGCCTGGGGGTGTTGCTCGTGGAAGTCTTGACGAGCAAACACCTCTTCGAGGTGCGCGACGTCCCAGTGGTGGCGAAAGAGAGCCGGTTTGTCGCGGAGTCGCAGCCCTCGTTGCCGTTGCAGCAGATGCAGGCCCTCATGGAGGCGTTCGGCCCGGACGTCGTCGAGAAGGCGGTGGGCCACCTCAGCCAGGACATCAAGGCGGTGTTGCACACCGCGCTGCGCCGCAACCCCGGGGAGCGCTTCGCGACGGCGGCGGACATGAGGGATGCGCTGCGTGGTGTCGCCCACGCCCAGCTCCGCGAGCCCTATGGGCGAGCGGAAGCCGCCAAGGAAGCAGCCCGTGTCGTGTCCGAGGGCGGGGTGCTGCGGGACCAGGTGGAGTTCGGCGAGGCCGGCATCTACCCGGATGGGCTGGAGAAGCACGAGTTGGGTCTCCCGAAGAAGGAGTAGGCCGCAGATGCTCTGCTTTCGCGTCCTTCGCAATGGCGAGCACCTCACCACCGCGGGGCTGCCGGACTTCGGAGTCCTCCACACCATCCTGTCGTGGGTGCGCCGCCCTGACGACGAGACCAGCGCCATCCCTGAATTCACACTCCACGTGGGCGGCTCTGAAGGTAGGGAGCACCGCGAGCACCTGACGTGGTGTGACGCGAACATCCGCGCGGGTGATGTCCTCATCGTGGAGGTGCGTGAGGATTTGGAAGCCGACCCACCGAAGGAGCGCCGCAGCGACCCAGAGGCGGGGCTGGACGACGTTTCCCGCCTTCAGTTGCAGAAGACGCGCCTGGAGAAGCTGCTCGCTGAGGTGGATGCGGAGCTGCGGGAGCGCGGCGCGGCGTAGCGGGGTGCCTCCTCCTTCGGGTGGGGAGGCGCTCCGTCATCGCCGGGGGCCGCTCGGTTGGGGGCGCGCGTGCTCCGGTGCAGAGCCCCGAGGTATGGGGCTCTGCCCGCCAGGCCTGCTCCCTGCTCGGAGACGCCGGAGCGCCGGCCGCAAGCGGCCTTGGCGCTGCAAGGGCAGGCGCCCACGGGGCGCAGCTTCAGCGGGCCAACTCGGTGGTGATGCGGACGAGGGCGTCCAGCTTCGCCGCATCGAGCTTCCGCGCGAGGAAGAGAAGGCGGCGCAAGGTGACGTCATCCTCCGGCCGAGTCCGTGCCCCTCTGTCGGAGGCCTCGGTGAGGCCCATCATGTCCTCCGGGGAGACCATCAACTCGATGC
>NZ_VHLB01000145.1:0-15013 GCF_006547365.1 Myxococcus sp. AB056
GTCGAGGTGCTCGGGTGGAGGGTCGGAGGCGGGCGCTCCGGTGCGCTCGCGGACGCGCCTCCTCGGATGGGCGGCAGGCGCTCTGCTTCGGAGGCACCCGGGCGGGAGATGGGCGGCGGCCGTTCCGTGTTCGTGGACCGCTGCTGTGGCGTCAGTGCCGTCATCCGTCCGACGGGCGTCTCCATTCGCGCCGAGATGCTGCGGCTCGACAGCGAGGAGGGCGCAGGGACGATGGGTGTGGGGGTGGGGTACTCTTCCGGCCGGCTTGAGGAATCGGTTCCGCGGCTGCTGGATGAGCGCGTGGGGATGAGCTCCTGGAGCAGCTCAGTGGGCACGCGGATGATGGGCGTCGGCGCGGGTGGTTCGTCCCGCTGGCGCTCGTAGGGCGAGCGCACCACCGGCGTGTGCGAGGGGGGCTCGTAGCGCGCTCCGACGACGGGGCTGCGGACGACCGGGGTCGGCGCGGGGGCTTCATCAGCGTCCCCGGCAGCTTCACTGGTGTCCGAGTCCGCTCGGTTCAGCGCGGCGGGCGCCTTGGTGATGGGCGTCGCTGATGAGGTTTCACAGGAATCCGCGCCCACGGGCGAAGGAGACCGGCCCGGAGGTGGGGGGACCCTGACGACGGGCGTCGTCGCCGAGGCTTCGTCGGCATCCGTGCTCGCCGAGGATGAAAGGCGGCTCGATGAGGCGGTGCTTCCCTTGGCGGACATCGCTGTCGCCGAAGCTTCGTCAATGTCGCTGCTGACGGAGAACGGCGGCCGGCCTGGAGGCGGCGGGACCTTGACGATGGGCGTTGCCGCCGAGGCTCCGCTTCCGTCCTCGTCCAGCACCGAAGGCAGCCGGCCTGAAGATGATGGCGCCTTGACGATCGGTGTTGCCGCCGAGGCTTCGCTGCCGTCGTCACTCAGCACCGAAGGCAGCCGACCCGAAGACGATGGCGCCTTGACGATGGGTGTTGCCGCCGAGGCTTCGCTGCCGTCGTCACTCAGCACCGAAGGCAGCCGGCCTGACGACGAGGGCGCCTTGACGATGGGCGTTGCTCCTGAGGCTTCGCTGCCGTCGTCACTCAGCACCGACGGCAGCCGACCCGAAGACGATGGCGCCTTGACGATGGGCGTTGCCCCCCAGGCTTCGCTGCCGTCGTCACTCTGCACGGCGGAGAACCGGCCCGAGTAGGAGGGCGCTTTCACGACGGGCGTCGCCGCCGCGTGCTCGCTCGTGTCGTCGCTCACCGACGAAGAGGCCTGCGCTGACGGAACCGGCGCCTTGACGATGGGCGTCGGTGACGGGGGTTCGTCCGCGTCTTCGACCTCCGTTGCCTGAACGATGGGAAGCGCGCTTTCGGAATCGTCGTCGTCGCTCGCGTCGTGCGCGAAACCTTCCGGCGTCGCGTCGTTGCCGGGCAGGCTGGACGCGGAGGCCTCGCTCTCGCGGACCGTGGTGGTCGCGGCATCGGCGGCCGCTGCGGAGCGCTCTCGCAGCGGCGCGCCCATCACCACGGGCGGCTCGATGGGATTCGTCTCGAGCTCCGTCTTGATGAGGCGCGTGTCGAGCCCCTCATCGAGCACCTGCCCCATGACCAGCGGCAGGTCTTCGCGCGCACGCCCCGCGGCAGGCGCCTCCTTGTCCTTCCGAGGCTCCGGCGCCTTCTTGGAGACCGGTGCCGCCGTGGGGGCGGGCTCGGGAGGCAGCAGCGCCGCCAGCCGGTTCGTGGGCGTTCCCGTCACCGTGGTGGGCGCGGGCAGGTTGTCCTCGCTCGTGGTGGAGACGGGCTCCGACCGCTTCTCCAGCAGCGAGTCATACAGGTCCAGGAGCTTGCCGCGGATGAGCCCCGCGTCGAGCGCCGCCTCCGCGTGTGCTCGAGCCACCTGGCCCAGCTCCATCCGGCGCTTCACGTCGCGCGCCAGCTCGATGATGCGGTCGGCCAAGGCCTGGCTGTCGCCCGGAGGGAAGAAGACGCCCGCGCCAGCCGGGATGAGCTCCCGCGTCACGGGCAGGTCCGCCGCGATGATGGGGCGGCCCGCGGCGCAGTACTCCGACACCTTCGCCAGCGGCCCGCCCTGAACGCGATTGCGCTCCACGTCATCCATGGGCAGCACGCCCACGTCCGCGAGCGCGAGCACCTTGGCCAGGTCGTCGTGGTGCACCGGGGGTTGGAACTCCACCCGGTCGCCCAGGCCCAGCTCCTTCACCAGGTCATCCAGGTGCGGCTGCCAGTCCGCGTGGCGCGCGCCCACCACCGTGAGGCGCACCTCTTCCTTCCGGGCCGCCACCTCCACCGCGCGCAGCAGCGTGGACAGGCCCTGCCACCCCACCTGGCTGCCCAGGTACATCATCCGGAGCGGTTCGCCGTCCGGGGCGCCCAGCACCTCGGGCGTGAAGGGCTGGAGGTCCACCGGCGCGGGGAGCACCCGGACCTGCTCCTCACTGGCGCCGAGCGACTGGATGTACGCGCGCGTCGTCTCCGAGCCGGTGACGACAAGGTCCGCGTTCATCAGGCAGAACAGCTCCTGCCTGCGAATCTTCGACAGGAAGCGCCGGTCCCCCTCCGTCTGTGGGTGGGTGTACCTCAGCTCCTGCGAGGGGAACGTCTGGGCCTCGTAGATGAGCCGGTACCCGTAGTCTCCCTTCAGCTCGCACAATGCGTATCCGCCGAAGGGGTCCGTGAAGTGGGCGAGCGCGTAGTCCTCGCTTTCGAGCTGCCGGCGCACGGCCCGCTCGAAGGCCTGGATGCGCGAAGCGAGGTCCCCCGAGCCTACCGGGACGCGCAGCAGCCGGGCGCCCTGGTACTTCTCGATGTGGGAGTGGTCAGGCGTCTTCGCCGACAGCACCACCACGGAGAAGCGGTCCGGCAACGCCTTCAAGTATTCGGTCAAACGCCGGGATGAACCCGACGGACCGGGGATGACGTCGAAACTGCACAGGAGCAGTCTGGGCAGGTCGCTCAAGCGTGGGCAGGATACCTAGCCGCCCCCTGAGTGTCATCGGGTGATGAAACGAGAAAGGGGGTCGGGCGAAGAACACATGTAATGCTGGCACGTTGACCCTCTACGACCAGCGACCTAAAGGCCGGCTTTGCCTATGGAAGACCTCAAGAGCGTGACGGTCAGCTACCTCAGGGAGTTGGCACGGAAGCACCTGGGGAGCGGCTACAGTCGTATGAAAAAAGAGGAGCTGCTCGCAGCCCTGGCCGCCTATGTCCCCGCCCTGGCGAAGCTCGCCCGGTTGGCGGGCATCCGAGTGCTTCCCAAGCGCTCGGCCGCGAAACCCGCTGCACCTGCTGCCCGGGCTCCCGCCGCCAGGAAGGCCAAGGCGCCCTCCACTGACGCCGCGAAGGCGCCCCGGAAGTCGAAGCCCCCGACCGCCGCGAAGCCCAAGACCGACGGCGCGCAAGACCAGGGCAGGGTGGCCGCGCCCAAGCGGGTGGCCGCCAAGCGGGCCTCCGAGAAGCCCGGGAGCAAGCCGACGGTCAAACCCGCGAAGGTGGTCACGTTCCCGCCCAAGCCCCGAGTGGAACGGCCGCGTGAGCCGGTGACGCCCGTCATGCCTTCCGTGACGAGGCCGCTCGTTCCCGCGCCGGAGCCGGTGCCGCGGCCCGTCACACGGCCCGCGCCCGTGCAAAAGCCCGCGGAGCCCGTGGAGGAGGGCTTCTTCGTGGCGCGCGTGGCTGGCGAGGAGGAGGCGCGCAGCCACCATCTGGTGGAGCGCGCGCCGGTTTCGCCGCCGCCCCCCGTGGATGCCGAGGGATTGGGTGAGCTGCCGGAGGGGTATCAGGACGACGCCGTCCTCCTGTTGCCCAGGGACCCGCACACGCTCTTCGTGTCCTGGGACTTCAGCCTGGGGGCCCTGCTGCGGGCGCAGGACGCACTGGAGGCGCCACGTACCGTGCTTCGTGTGTTCGGTGATGAACAGATGGAGCGGGAGTTGGACTTCGCGGTGGAGGCTCGCGGCTTCTACATCCAAGGGTTGCCGTCAGGGCGGACGTATCGCGTGGAGGCGCACTTCGTCGGTCGTGATGGGCGGAGCTGCCGCATCGGTGCTTCGAGCAACCGCGTGACGTTGCCTCCCTCGGGTGTCTCCACGGATTTGACGGTGCGTTTCCTTCGGGTTCCTCCGCTTGAGGCGGCGCTGCCCACGGCGGTCGTGGAAGCGCCGCCGCCGGAAGAGGAACGCGAGTACGTGTCGTGGCGCCGGGTGAACCTGCCGGGCAGTGGTGGCGTGCTGGATGTGCCGGAAGTCCACAGGGAGCGTCGCGGCAGGGACATGACGGAGGCGCACCTGGAGGGCCCCGCGCGAGCGCCGGGCGCTTCGGACCAGCGGTACGTGGAGTCGGTGGAACGCATGCCTGGGGCTTCGGACCAACGGTACGTGGACTCGGTGGGGCGAGCGGCGGGGGCTTCGGACCGGCGCTATCTGTCGGTCGCGGCGCTGCGGAATGCGCGCGAGGTGCGTGGACCCGTGACTGCTCCCGTGTCGCACTACCTGGAGACCCTGGGCCGTGCGCCGGGCGCTTCGGACATGCGCTATGCGGAAGGGAGCGCTCACGAGGCGGGGAGGGAGCAAGGGCCCCGTGCGTATCTGGATGTGAAGGGCGTCCCGGGCGCATCGGACCTGCGCTACGCGGAAGGCGGCGCGGCACGCCAGGCAGGCCGTGACACGTCACCGCACCGCTACCTGGACGTGAAGGGCATCCCGGGAGCATCGGACCTGCGCTACGCGGAAGGCGGTGCGACTCGCTCGCCGGTCAGCGGCGCTTCGCCTTATCGCTATCTGGACGTGAAGGGCATTCCGGGTGCATCGGACCTCCGCTATGCGGAAGGTGCGGCGACTTCGCATCCGCATCACCTGGACGTCAGCCGCATTCCGGGAGCGTCGGACCTGCGCTACCTGGAGTCGCCGCCCCGCGCGCCGGGCGCATCGGAGCAACGCTACCTGGAGTCAGCTCCGCAGCGGGCAGGCGCCTCGGAGCGTCGTTACCTGGATGCCCCGGAACGGGCGTCGGGTGCATCGGAGCAACGCTACCTGGAGTCATCTCCGCAGCGGGCAGGCGCCTCGGAGCGTCGTTACCTGGATGCCCCGGAACGGGTGTCGGGCGCCTCGGAGCGTCGCCACCTGGATTCCCCTCCGCAGGGGACAGGCGCCTCGGGTCGAGGCTTCCTCGGTGCTCCGACTCAACCGTCGGGCGCTGCCGATACGTCGGCACGCACAGAAACCGGAACCACCGCGAAGGATGCTCACGGCGCCGGTACTCATCCCCCCGCGGTCGAGGAGAACCCGCGCTACTTCGAGCCTCCGCCACGTTCATCCGGCGCCACGGTTCCGGGCAGCGACGCCCGGGCGCAGGGAGACGCCGACGCGGAGGAGGACCACCGCTACTTCGAAGTGCCGCGTTCCCGTGCGGAAGGCGCGGCGCATCGCCGCACGGCGTCTCCTTCCTCCTTCGAGGCCCGCGAGGGCCACGCCACCCACGACGCGGCGGAGCCGCCTCCCCGGAAGCCGCCTTCGGACGACGGCCGCTCCTGAACCCGTACGGAGACATTGAACGACCATGAGTCTGGGCTCCCTCGCGCTGGTGCTCCACGCGCACCTTCCCTTCGTTCGGCACCCCGAGCATGAGGACTTCCTCGAGGAGGACTGGCTCTACGAGGCCATCTCCGAGACGTACCTCCCGCTGCTCCAGGTCTTCGACGGACTGGCGGAGGACGGCGTCCCGTTCCGCCTGGCGATGACGCTGTCTCCGACGCTCGTCTCCATGCTGCGCGACGAGCTGCTGATGAGCCGCTACGCACGGCGGCTGGACCTGCTCTGCGAACTGGGCGCGCGAGAGGTGCATCGGACGCGAGACGACGCCACCTTCGGCCCCATTGCCCGCTTCTACCGGGACCACTTCGAGTCCCTGCGCCGCGCGTTCCATGACCGCTACAAGCGCGACCTCGTCGCCGCGTTCCGGCGGCTCCAGGACGCGGGCTACCTGGACATCCTCACCTGCAACGCGACACACGGTTTCCTGCCGTTGATGCAGCAGGTGCCCGAAGCCGTCCGCGCCCAGGTGACGGTGGCCGCGAACCACTACCGCCAGCACTTTGGCAGGGACCCCGCCGGCATCTGGCTCGCCGAGTGCGGCTACTACCCGGGCCTGGAGCGCCTGCTGGCCAGCGAGCGCATTCGTTACTTCTTCGTCGACACGCACGGCCTGACGGACGCCGTGCCCCGGCCCCTGCATGGCCCCTACGCGCCCGTCTTCACCGAGGCGGGCGTCGCCGCGTATGCCCGAGACCCGGAGAGCAGCCAGCAGGTCTGGAGCACCGAGCACGGCTACCCGGGCGACCCGGACTACCGCGAGTTTTACCGGGACATCGGCTGGGACCTGGACCTGGACTACATCCGCCCGTTCATCCAGCCCACCGGCGAGCGCAAGAACACCGGCTTCAAGTACTTCCGCATCACCGGGAAGACGAACGAGAAGCGCCCTTATGATCCGCTCGCCGCGCGTGAGCGGGCGTCGGTGCATGCGGGCAACTTCCTCTTCAACCGCCAGCGGCAGATTGAAGACCTGACCTCGCGCCTGGGCGGCAGGGAGCCGGTGGTCGTCGCGCCCTATGACGCCGAACTCTTCGGCCACTGGTGGTTCGAGGGGCCCCAGTTCCTCGATTTCCTCATCCGCAAGGTCGCGTATGACCAGAAGACGTTCCGACTGGTGACGCCGTTGGATGACCTGCGGGAGCACCCGGAGAATCAGGTGGCGACGCCGCCGCTGTCCTCGTGGGGCGCGGGCGGTTACGCCAACATGTGGCTCGACGGCAGCAACGATTGGATCTACCGCCACCTCAACCATTGCGCGAAGCAGATGGTGGAGCTGGCGCGGGACTTCCCGGATGCCGGTGAGCTGCAGCGTCGCGCGCTCAATCAGGCGGCCAGGGAGCTGCTGCTCGCCCAGTCCTCCGACTGGGCCTTCATCATGAAGACGGGCACCATGGTGGAGTACGCCCAGCGCCGCACGCGCGAGCACATCCTGCGCTTCCAGCGCCTGCACGAGCAGCTGCGCAGCGGCAGTCTGGACGAGGGCTGGCTCTCGCTCGTGGAGGGGCGGGACAACCTCTATCCAGAGCTGGACTACCGCCTCTATCTGCCTGCCTGAGGCCAGGAGGGAGGAGGGTGGGGTGATGTGTCCTCCTGTCGCCACGTCAGACGGTTTGGCTTGCGGGGCTGGTTTTCGGCTTTAGCTTGGTCTGCATATGAACCGTTCGACCGTCTCGTTCCGGAAGGCGCTCGTCGCCGCGCTCCTGGTCGCGTTGCCCCCCACTGCTGCTGTCTCGCAGGCGCCAAAGTCGCCGCCCGCGGCCACCCAGCCGGGCGCCGGGAACGTCCTCCAGCCCGCGACACGGGAGGCCCAGGCGCTTCCGTCGCTGGCGCCGTTGGTGGAGTCGGTGAAGTCGGCGGTGGTCAACGTGGACGTGCAGGCCCGAGGGGGCGGCGTTCCGCGTGGAATGGAGGACAACCCGCTCTTCGAGCGCTTCTTCGGTGGAGGCCGCGAGGGCGGCAGTCAGCGCCGCGAGCCGCTGCGCCAAGGGGCAGGGTCCGGCTTCATCATCGACCCGAAGGGCGTCGTCCTCACCAACAACCACGTGGTGGAGGATGCCGTCAGCATCACCATCCGCCTGGATGACGGACGCAGCTTCAGCGGCGAAGTGGTGGGGCGTGATCCGCTCACAGACGTGGCGCTCGTGCGGCTCAAGGAGAAGGTGGAGAACCTGCCCACCGTGAAGCTGGGCGACTCGGATGCACTGCGCGTGGGCGACTGGGTGGTGGCCATTGGCAACCCCTTCGGTCTGGCCTCCAGCGTCAGCCTGGGCATCGTCTCCGCGCGGGCGCGTGAGATTGGCGCCAGCCAGTACGACGAGTTCCTCCAGACGGACGCGGCCATCAACCCGGGCAACTCGGGCGGCCCGCTCTTCAACATGAAGGGCGAAGTGGTGGGCATCAACACCGCCATCGTCGGCGGTGGCTCCGGCATCGGCTTCGCGGTGCCCAGCAATCTCATCGGTTCGCTGTTGCCGCAGTTGGAGAAGGAAGGCTCCGTCACGCGCGCATGGCTGGGCGTGGGCATCCAGGACTTGACGCGGGACCTGGCCAACGCGCTCAAGCTCCCCGTGAATCAAGGTGCCATCCTCACGCAGGTGATGCCGTCTTCTCCCGCGGCGAAGGCGGGCCTGAAGCAGGATGACGTCGTCATCGCCATCGACGGCCGGACCGTCACCTCCAGCGGCGAGCTGACGCGCACCGTGGCGCTCAAGCGTCCCGGAAGCACCTCCACGTTGACGCTCTACCGCGACGGCAAGAAGCAGGACGTGAAGGTGGCGCTCGGCACGCGGCCGGACCTGGAGGGCGTGGCCTCGGGGAAGCAGCGGCCGGAGGACCAGCAGGAGAGCTCCCGGCGCGTGGGCGTCAGCCTCCAGAACCTGGATGCCCGCACCGCGCAGCAGGCCGGCTTCACGGACAGCAGCGGCGCGCTCATCACCGACGTGGTACCCGGCTCGCCGGCGGACCGCGCGCAGTTGGAGCCCGGCATGGTCGTCATCGAGGCCAACCGCAAGAAGGTGGAGAACGCGGACGCCCTGGCCCGCATCATCAAGGGCGCCGCGTCCGGGAGCACCTTGCTGCTGCGCGTGACGGCGCCGGGCGGGGCTCGCAACCTGCGCGCCCTGCGGGTGCCGTGAGTCCGGAGCGTGGGAGCGGCGGATGAGCGTCAACTACGTCGCGCTTGGAGACAGCACGGCCGTGGGCGTGGGGGCGGCGCGAGGCGGGGGCTATCCCGAGCGCCTCGCCTCCCGGCTGCGCGCGGCTGGCCTGCCCGTGGGCCTCACCAACCTGGGACAGAGCGGCGCGCGCATCCGTGACGTCTTCACGGGACAGGTGAAGCGCGCCGTGGCCGCGCAGCCCACGCTGGTGACGCTGGGCATCGGGACGAATGACCTCTGGCGCGGCACGCCCGTGGAGGACTTCCAGGACGACCTGGACCGCATCGCGCGAAGGTTGAAGCAGACCGGGGCGCCGCTGGTGGTGGTGAACCTCGCGGACCTGGCGCTGGCCCCGGTGGCGCGGCTGGTGCCCGCGGCGCTGTACGAAGGCCGCATCGAGCCCTTCAACGCCGCCATCGCGGAGGTGGCCCGGGTGCACGGCATGCACCACGTGGACCTCTTCACGGCGAGCAAGGAGATGATTCCCAGAAGCCCCCACTTTTTCTCGGACGACGGCTTCCATCCGTCGGCCGATGGCTATGAGGAGTGGGCGGACCTGCTGCTGCCCATGGCGCAGACGCTCGTGCGCCGCTGAGCGCCTACGCCTTGGCCACGCCACCCGGAGGCGTGGCGGCGGCAGTCACGGCGGGAGGCTCGGCCGTGGGCGTGTGCGGGCCCCGCTCGCGGCCCGGGTGCAGCTCCATGCCGGCCTCGTACTGGGTGGTGCGGTTCCGGCCGGTGCGCTTGCTGAAATAGAGCGCCGCGTCCGCGCAGTCCACCAACTCTTCCTGGGCGGAGGCGTCGGAGGGGAAGTGCGACGCGCCAATGGACACCGTGACGTGGTTGCCCGGCAGGCCCGGCTGGACCAGCTCCACGGATTCCGCCACGGCGCGGCGCAGCTTCTCCGCGACCTCCATGGCCTCCGCCTTGGTCGTCTGGGGCAGGAGGATGACGAACTCCTCGCCGCCGTAGCGCGCCAGCGTGTCCACCTTGCGCACGCGCAGCCGCAGCACGTCGCACACCCGGCGCAGCGTCTCGTCACCCACGCGGTGGCCGGCCAGGTCGTTGATGCGCTTGAAGTGGTCCACGTCCACCATGAGCAGCGCCAGCGGGGTGCCGAAGCGGTTCGAACGGGCCAGCTCCAGCTCCATGCGCTGGAAGAGGTGGCGGCGGTTGGGCACGCCGGTGAGCGGGTCCGTCATGGTGAGCTTCACCGTCTCCGCGTGCAGCCGGGCGTTCTTCACCGCCGTGGCCACCACGTCCGCCACCGCGTTGAGCAGCTCGATTTCCTCCGCGGAGAAGCTGGCCACCTCGGGGCGCTGGAAGTTCATCACGCCCAGCAGCGTCTCCATGTGCACCATGGGCGCCGCCAGCAGCGCGCCGCTGTTGAGCCCGCCCTTCACCAGGTCCGGCTTGGCGAACACGCTGGAGCGGTCCGACGTGTCCGGCAGGTACACCGACTTGCGCGTCTCCGCCGCGCGCCCGCAGGCGCCTTCGCCCAACGCGAAGGTGAGGCCCTCCGCGCCGCGGCCCTCCGGCCAGGCGTGCTTGATTTCCAGCAAGCTGTCCGAGTTCATCAACATGATGGAGAACTCGGGGATGCGCAGCCGCTCGGTCACCAGCCGGGTGACGGCGTCCAGCAGCTCATCCAGCTCCAGCGTGGCGTTGAGCGAGCGCGCCACGTCGAAGAGCAGCGACAGCTCCTTGAGGCGGTCCTCCAACTCGTCCTTGAGGGCCAGCTTCTCCTTCACCAGCTCCAGGTCGCGGTGGGTGTCGATCTCCTCCGCCTTCATGGAGGTGAGTCGCGCCAGCATCTGGTTGAAGGCCGCGCCCAGCTGCGCGAGCTCGTCGGTGCCTCGCGCCTCCGCGCGGACCAGCAGGTCGCCCGCCTCCGCGCGCCGCATGGCCACGCTCAGCTTGCGCAGCGGGCGGGTGAGGACGAAGTGCAGCGCCAGCCCGGTGATGAGCGCCAGCAGCACCACGAACAGGCCCATGGAGCCGAGCGCCGCGCCGAACACGGACGACAGCTGCTGGTGCAGCGCCGGCTCCGCCATGCGCAGCTGCAGGATGCTGGCGCCCGGCACGTCGCCGGAGGTGTGGCAGCCGGCGCACTCGGGCCCGCCGAGGGGACGGATGACCTCCGTCATCTGCGCCACCGAGCGCGCCCGCTCCGGGCCAGGGGCCGTCAGCCGCGCGGCCTCCGGGTGCGTCGTGCCTTCTTCACCCGAGCGGCGGGACCAGAGGATGCGCCCATCCGGCGTCAGCACCCGGACGTCCTCCACCGAGCGGAAGAGCCGGGTGTCGGAGCGCATCACCTCCGTCACCGCGCCATGGGCCGGAGCCCCGCGCGCCTGCGGGAGGGTGAAGGTGGATGCGACGAACTCCGCCAGCGCCAGCGACTCCACCTGGGTGGCGTCCTGGACCGCGACCCGCGCCTCACGCCAGAAGTGGCCGACGCCCAGCAGCGCCACGAGCAGCCCGGGCAGGGCGATGCTCCACAGCAGCTTGCGACCAACGGTGTCGGGACCCAGGGGCATACGGGTGCTCGCGGCTCTCGAGCGCGGAGTTTCGGACGGGTTTCACGGAGTTGGGAAGGTCCATGAATTGTCAGGTGGCTGACGCTACCTGTCAAACGAAGCGGCGAAATCATCCTACGATTGCGCTGACGCTGGATCACCTCCTGGTGCATCAATCAGGTGGATTCCTGGAGATTCCATGTCGACCGAGTTCCTCACCTCCGCGTTGTTGCCGGTGCCGCACGGCTTCACCACTCGCGCTGGCGGTTGTTCAGAGGGGCCCTACGCGTCACTCAACCTGGGTTTCTCCGTGGGCGACGAGCGGGCGCGCGTGGAGGAGAACCACCGCCGCCTTGCACAGGCCGCTGGCGCGCCGCTCGAAGCGCTGAGCCGCGTGTCGCAGGTGCACGGTGATCGCGTGGTGGAGGCCCGGAGCGGGGAGGGGGCCCAGGGGCTGCGCCCCACGGAGGGCGAGGCGGACGGACTGTGGACGCAGGCACCGGGAAGCTGGGTGGCGGTGGGCACGGCGGACTGCGTGCCGGTGCTGCTGGTGGACCCGGATGGCCGTCGCGTGGCGGCGGTGCACTCCGGCTGGCGGGGGACGGACGCGGACATCAGCGCGCGCGCCGTGGAGGTGCTGGTGGCGCGCGGTGCAAGGCCGGAGCGACTGCTGGCGGCGGTGGGGCCGTCCATCCAGGTCTGTTGCTACGAGGTGTCGGAGGAGCTGGCGCAGCGCTTCAGCGCGCGCTTCGGGGATGAAGTGGTGCGGTGGGTGGAAGGCAAGCCGCGGCTGGACCTGACCCGCGCGGTGCGTCAGACGTTGGAGGGGGCGGGGCTCAAGCGGGCCCACGTCGATGTACTACAGGCCTGTACGGCGTGTGATCCCACGCGCTTCTTCTCCCACCGGCGGGACGCGGGGCGGACGGGGCGGCACCTCAATTACGTGGTACACCGCTTCTAGCCACCCCGTGTGGGGGGCCGATTTCTTGACGCTCTCCGACGGGCCTTCCTATCCTCGGGGAGACCCCTCTGCTGAAAAAGGCCCGTGCCCGCGCGCTCCGTCATCTTCCGTCTGCTCGCCGCCGCGCCCCTGTGTGCGCTGGGCGCTTGCGCCACCACCGCTTCCTCGGAGGCGGAGGTGAGTGCGCTGCGCTCCGAACTGCGCACGCTGCGCGCGTCCCAGGAACGGCTGGTGGAGCGGGTGGCCCGGTTGGAGGCGCACGACGCCGTGTCGCGCGCGGGGGCTTCGAGTGAGGGCCCGTCAGCGCGCTCCATTCCGGTGAAGGTGGAGGCGTCCGCGCAGGAGTCGCTGGGCGCCACGCCGGAGCTGGCGGTGGTGAAGCTCAAGCCGCGCCATGAGCCCGCGCCGAAGCTGCCCACCGCCGTGGCGGTGATGGAGCCGGACGACGAGCAGATGGAGATGTTCATCAGCCCCGCGCCGGACGAAGGGTCCGGCTCGTCGGCGAGCGCCGCGTCGGCCGCGACCATGATGGCGTCGAACGAGGACGCGGGGGAGCAGCAGGACCCCGACGTGCTCGACGCGGAGTTCGACAAGGCCGTGAACATGCTGCGCACCGGCAACGTGGAGGGCGGGGTGGAGAAGCTGCGCCGCTTCGCCGATGAGAACCCGCGTCACCCGCGCGCCGACAACGCGCTCTATTTCAGCGGGTTGGGCCAGATTGGCCTCAACGAGTTCAAGGGAGCCGCGAAGACGTTCGAGCGGCTCATCGACAAGTATCCCGCCGGGGACGCCATGCTGGACGGCATGCTCCGGCTCGCCGAGTGCCGGATGCGGCTCAACCAGTCCGCGGATGCCAAGGTGCTCTACACCCGCGTCGTCACCCAGTTCCCGGGGACGGCGGCTGCTACCCAGGCGGAACAGCGGCTCGCCGCGATCCCCCAGTGATGCTTCTTTCGAAAGGACGTCCCGCGATGCGCTCCCGGATTCTCACCTCGCTGATGTTGAGCCTCGCCGTCGCGCCAACCGCGTACGCCCAGCAGGAGAACGAGGAAGAGCAGGACACGGGCGGTGAGATGGGCGGCGCCGAGGTGATGGACGAGGCGCCCGATTCCGCGCCGCCGACCTCCATCACCCTTCCGCCCGGCGCGCCCCGGGGCCGTGAGAGCGCTCCCGGTGAGGTCCACTCCGTGGAGTCCGGTGACACGCTGTGGGACTTGTCCCAGCGTTACCTGGGCAGCCCCTGGTACTGGCCCAAGGTCTGGTCCTACAACCCGGAGATCGCCAACCCGCACTGGATCTACCCCGGCAACCAGGTGCGCTTCTTCGCCGCGGGCGAGGAGGTCCCCACCCAGGTGACGGAGATGGTGGTCGACGAGGGCGATGTGACGGCCCCCATGGAGATGACCTCCAACGACCAGGTCACCGTGACGGGCAAGATTGGCGTCGACCTGGCCAGCTCCGTCCCCGTGACGACGCAGGGCTTCGTCACCCAGCGCGAACTGGACGAGGCCGGCCGCATCGAGGGCTCGCCCTCCAACGCGGTGATGCTCTCCTTCCCGGACAACGTCTACGTGCGCTTCAAGCGGAAGGGTGACGTGAAGGTGGGGGACCGCTACGTCGTCTACCACACCACCAAGGCCGTGAAGCACCCGGTGACCGGGCGCCAGCTGGGCTTCCTCACCGACTTCGTGGGCACCCTGCGCGTGCAGCGCGTGGGCGACGGCATCGTCACCGCGCAGATCATGGACACGTGGGACGGCATCGAGCGTGGCGACCTGGTGGGCCCCGTGGGTGAGCGCCTCACCGAGCGCGTGGCGCCGAAGCCGAACGCGAAGCAGGTGGACGGCACCGTCATCACCGCGCTGGTGCCGTACCTGACGGTGCTGGGTGAGAACCACAGCATCGTCGTGGACAAGGGCAGCGCGGACGGCGTGGAGCTGGGCAACACCTTCAACATCCTCCGCAAGGGGGACCCGTCCCGCCACGTGCTGGGCCACGACGTGCGCAAGCCGTCCAAGGAGGAGCAGTCCTTCCCCTGGCGGAGCATCGGCGCGTGCATGGTGACCGAGGTCAAGGAGCGTACCTCCAACTGCCTCATGACCCGCTCCCTGGAGGAGCTGGTCCCCGGCGACCGCGCCCACATGTCCGCGGGCTCCTCGCCCTCGGCCAGCCGCTGAGCGGCGCGGCAGGAAAAATGCAATGGGCCCCTCGGATGGAGGGGCTGAGTGCTTGACCGGTGGCGGTCCGGTGTTTATGTGTCGCGCCCCTCCCAGCGGCCCCACCTTCTATATAGGTGGGTATCGAGCGGGGGACGGGTATGGCGGACGCTGAGACGGACATCCTCACGGCGGAGCAGCAGGCATGCCTGGCGCTCTGGTCCGTTCCCGGCCTGGGGCCGAGGACGCTGGTCGCCCTGCGCGCGTTCGCGGACGGAAGCCTCGCGCCGCTCGCCGCGACTCCGGTGCGAGATTGGGTGTCCCAGGCGCCGGTTTCCTCACAGGTTCGTCGCAAGCTCGCCTCCGTAGAGGGCCTGGCGCCGGTGGCGTGGCGGGTGTGGGAAGCCTGCCGGGCGTCCGGAATGAAGGTGGCGTTCCAGGGGCAGGCGGCCTATCCAGAGCGGCTGGCGGAGGTGGAGGATGCGCCGCCGGTGCTCTTCTACCGGGGCGTGCCGGGGCTGCCGCGGCGCCGGCTGGCCATGGTAGGCAGCCGTCATCCGGATCAGGGCTTCCTGCCGTTCGCGCGGCGCTTCGCCCGGCAGGTGGCCGCGTCGGGTGTCGGGGTGGTGTCAGGGGCGGCGG
>NZ_VHLB01000146.1:0-14871 GCF_006547365.1 Myxococcus sp. AB056
GTTGTGCGTGGTGTGGAGCTCCGGGCCTCGCGCGCCTGGAGCGTGGGCGGTGGCGGGGGCACTGCTGTCGGAGGGCGGTGGGCTGAAGGGGCTGGTGCAGCAGGAGCCCCTGGCGCTGAGTCTGCGGCCCGGCGTGGGGCCTGTCCGGGCGGCGCAGGCACTGGCCGCGCTGGAGCTGGGCCGCCGCTCGCAGCGTGCCGGGGAGCGCAGGCCCAGGCTGCGCACGCCGAAGGAGATTGCCGCGTACCTGGCGCCGGTGCTGGGCGCGCTGCGGCGCGAGGTGTTCCACGTCCTGTGCTTCAACGCGCGCAACGTGCTGGTGCATGACGCGCGCGTGGCGGAGGGCACCATGAACACCTGCCCGGTGGACCCGCGGGAGGTGTTCGCCGCGGCGCTCACCTCGCGCGCCACGTCCATCGTGCTGGCGCACAACCACCCTTCGGGAGACCCGGAGCCCAGCGTCCAGGACCTGGGCCTGACGCGGCATCTGGTCGCGGGAGCGCAGCTGCTCAACATCAAGGTGCTGGACCACGTGGTGATGGGAGACGGCGGCTACGTGTCGATGCTGGAGCGTGGGCTGATGCCGGACGAAGCACGGGAGAAACGGCGGGCGTGGAGCGCGAATGGAGGCGGCGGATGATGGTGAGCATGGTGGGGCTGTGGGGAGCGGTGCAGGTGGAGCTGCTGGAGGATGTCCGGGCGCAAGTGGTGCGGCTGGACACCGGACAGGCATGCACGGTGGAGCGCGCGTCGCTGCCCAAGGGCGCGCGCGAGGGTGACGTCGTGGTGGATGGCCGGCTGGAGCCAGGGCAAACGGAGGCGCGGCGGCAGGACGTCGCGCGGATGCGAACGCGGCTGGCTGTTCCGGTTCCACCAGGGCTCGACCTGTGAGTGGAGGCCGCGCGGCGGCCTCGTTTCCGTTGACGGCTGGACCAGGATGATGAACATGCGCGCGATGCCGGTGGCCCTGCCCTACCTCGAGGAAGCACAGCAGGGGCTGGTCCGCCACTTCGGCCTGTCCCAGTTCCGGCCGGGGCAGGACCAGGTCATCTCGTCCGTCTTGAGCGGCCGCAACACGGTGGTGGTGATGCCCACCGGCGCGGGCAAGAGCCTGTGCTACCAGCTGCCCGCCACGCTGCTGCCGGGGCTGACACTGGTGGTGTCGCCGCTGATTGCCCTGATGAAGGACCAGGTGGAGCAGCTCACCGCGCGCGGCATTCCGGCGACCTTCATCAACTCATCGCTGTCCGACCTGGAGCGCGCGGAGCGGATGCGCAAGCTGCGCGCGCATGAGTACAAGCTGCTCTACGTGGCGCCCGAGCGCTTCCGCAGCCAGAGCTTCCTGGAGACGGTGTCCGCGCTGGGCGTGGACCTGCTCGCCGTGGATGAGGCGCACTGCATCTCCCAGTGGGGGCACGACTTCAGGCCGGACTACGCGCTGCTCGGACAGGTGCGAAAGCGGCTGCGTCCGCCGCGCACGGTGGCGCTCACCGCCACGGCCACGCCGGAGGTCCGCGCGGACATCGTGCGCGTGCTGCTGATGAAGGACCCGCAGGAATTCGCCATGGGCTTCGACCGCCCCAACCTCTTCCTGGGCAAGCAGGAGGTGGGCGGCGACGCGGACCGGCACGAGGCCTGCGCACGGCTGGCGTCCACGGGCGGGAGCGGCATCGTGTACTGCTCCACGCGCCGCGCGGCAGAGGGCATCTTCTCCGAACTGCATGGGCGCGGGGTGAAGGCGGTGCTGTACCACGCGGGCATGGACGATGACGCCCGGCGCCGCGCCCAGGACACCTTCATGTCCGCGAAGGAAGCGGTGGCGGTGGCCACCAACGCCTTCGGCATGGGCATCGACAAGCCGGACATCCGCTTCGTCGGCCACGCCAACATCCCGCGGGCGGTGGAGGCGTACTACCAGGAGATTGGCCGCGCGGGCCGCGACGGACAGGCCGCGCGCGCGGTGCTGCTCTTCAACCACTCGGATGTCTTCACCCAGGAGCGGCTCATCCAGAGCAGCCACCCGGCCGAGGCCATCTTCGGGGACGTGTGGAACGTGCTCCAGTCGGTGGAGGAATTCGAGCGAGGCGTGCACGCGCTCGCGGGCACGGTGAACGCCAGCGAGTTCGAGGTCTCCGCGGCGCTGCGCATCCTCGAACGCGAGGGCAAGGTGGAGCGCGGTGGCCGAGGCGAGGGCGAGCACGGCATCACCCTGATGGAGAAGGCCGCCTCGGCGCAGCCGCACTCACCGGACGCACAGCGGCTGCTCAAGTCCTTGCTGGAGACGTTCCCCGTGGGCCGGCAGGTCACCACGGAGCTGCCCATCCTCGCGCGCCGCATCGGACTGTCGGTGGACGAGGTCCGCCACGCGCTGGGCCTGTTGGAGAAGGCCCACGTGGCCAAGGTACGGCGCCCCTTCGCCGGCCGCTCCATTCGCGCGCTGGAGCGGGTGCCCTTCCGCGAGCTGGGGCTCGACCTGAGCCGCGTGCGGGAGCAGGAGCGGCAGAACCTGGCGCTGCTGCGCCGGATGACCGAATACGCCTATACGGACCGGGACAAGAAGTGCCGGCGTTCGGCCATCCTCCGCTACTTCGGCCAACGCGACACCCACGCGTCGTGCGGCAACTGCGACGTGTGCACGCCGGAGAAGATGCCCACGCTGCTGGCCCACGGGCCGACCGCATCGCGCGTCCGAGGCACGGGCTCCGCGGCGACACCGGTGGTGACGAACTACAGCGAGCTGGCCTCCACGGAGCTGCGACGCTGGCGCAAGGAGCTGGCGAAGGACCTGGGCGTGGCCCCCTTCATCATCTTCAACGACGCCACGCTGCTGGGCCTGTCCGCGGCGCTACCGGTGGACCGGGAGGGCTTCCTCGCGGTGAAGGGCACTGGGGAGAGCCGCTGGGAGCGCTTTGGCCCCAAGGTGGTGGAAATCTGCCTGATGGCGCGCGCCGCGGGCCACGAGCCCCAGGCCGTACCGGACGCCGCGGTGCGCGCGCGCAAGCCCACGATTCGTCGCCGGAGCTGAAGCCGCGGCCGCTTCAGGGGTGCCGGCGTCCGCCCTCGCGCAGGGCCCGGCGCGCCAGCAGCGTCCGGACGCCGCCCATCAACGTGCCCACCACCATCGCGAGCAGGAAAATCACGACCATGGTGGTGACGCCGAACACGACGCGCACGCCCACCTCGGAGATGCGGCCGGAGAAGTAGGCCGCCCGCAAGGGCTCCATGGCCCCCGTCAGCTCCAAGGCCCGTGCCGGCAGCGAGTCCAGCGACAGCGACAGCCGCTGGAGGAATCGCGAGGGGAAGTAGCGCAGGGCAATCTCCACCCCGAGCCCCAGCAGCAGGTAGATGAGCGACAGCAGGAACGCATTGCCCCACATGATGTGCAGCAGTGGGGAATCCGTCCGGGAGGAGAAATACCTCACGCTACCTCGCCGCCTTCTTCTTCAGGCTGGGCAGGGCCTTCTTCACCCGCGCGGCCTCATTCGAGCCACCGGCCAGCTTCAGGAATGCCTCGTAGGACTCCACGGCTCGCGGCAGCGCACCGGGCTCACGCACCAACGCATCCGCGAGCGCCAGGCGCGCCAGGCCGTCCGCGGGCTCCAGTTCCACGGCCTTCTCCAACGCAGCCCGGGCCACGTCCTCCTGCTTCTGCCTGAGCGCCACCATTCCCAGTGCAAGCTGGGCGCGCCCATCGAAAGGCGCCAGGCGCACGGCCTCGTCCGCCGCGGTCCGGGCATCCTTCACGGCCCCCGCCCCCAGCAGCGCGCGCGCCATGGTGGCCCGAGCGAAGGCCTTGTCCCAGACAGTCGGCGCCCTGGCCGCCAGGTCCTCGAGCGTCCGAGCGGCGCCACGTCCACCACCCGGCAACTGCGCGTACAGCTCTCCCACCCGGCCGCAGGTGGCATCGGGCCCTTCCCGTCGGGCCGCGGCGAAAGCCGCCTCGGCGTTGCCGCTGTTGCCCTGGCGCATGAAGGCGAGGGCAATCTCACAGAACGTGCCCGCGTCCTTCGGGTCCAGCTTGTTGGCGCGCTCCAGTGCGGAGAAGGCTCCCCGCGCGTCTCCCGCGCCGAAGAGGATGGCCGCGCGAAGCTTGTGCGCCTCGGCATCATCCGACGCCAGCTTCACCGAGCGCAGCACCGCGCCCTCCGCGTCCTTGCGCCGGCCAGAGTGGAACAGCGCCAGCGCGAAGCCCTTGTGCGCGGCCGCGCTCCCCGGGTTCTCCAGCTGCCACGCCTCGAACTGCTTGAGCGCGTCCTGCGTCCGCCCCAGGGCCAGCAGCGTGCGCCCCAGCGCGTCCCGGGCCTCGCCATGCGCGCCGTTGCGCTCCACCGCCTGCGTCAGCGGCTTGAGGGCCATGTCGGGCAGCCCGCGCGACAACATCAACCGCCCCAGCGAGCACGCGGCCTCATAGTCACGCGGGTCCTTCTGGGCTTCTTCGAACAGGGCCTGCGCCTTGTCGTAGGCCCGCTCGCGCCAGTAGAGCTGCCCCAGCGCCAGCCGCATGTCGTTGCGAGGCCGCTTCGCCGCGTGCAGGGCCTTCTCCAGCAGCTCCCGCGCCTGGGCGCCGTTGCCCTCGGCGGCATCCGCCAGGGCCAGCCAGGAGACAGCCTCCGGGGGATACCGGTCATTCACACGCGTGCGCGCCAGCTCCGCGCGGGCCTTCTTCCAGTCTCCCAGGCGCGCATACGCGGCGCCGCGCACCAGGGCCACCTTGCGCCCCCCGTCGGCCTCCAGACGGGTGAGGACTTCGCGCTCCCGGTCGCGGTCCAGCAGCGCGCGGCCCAGCCCCTCGCGGGCCTCTTCGCTCTTGGGCCGAAGCTTGAGCGCGGCCTCGTAGGCGGCCTGTGCCGCATCCAGCGTCCCGGCCGCACGACTGGCGGCGCCGAGCGCGAGCTGGAACTCGAAGGCCAGGGGGCCCTGGGCCCCCTTGGAGAGCAGCGCGCGGGCCTCGGAATGCTTGCCCTGAGCGGACAGCAGCTCACCGTGCACCAACTGCTGGCGCGCCTTCAGCGACGAAGGAAGCTTCGGGTCCTCCGCGAGCCGCGCCACATCCGTCAGCGCGGCCTCCAGGTCCTGGTACAGCGCGAGCCGAGCCTCCGCCTGGCCGATGCGGGCCGAGGGGTGCTCGGGGGATTTCTTGCGCGCGCGCTCGTACATCTCGATGGCCTGCGGAAAGTCCTCGGAAGCCTTGTAGTAATCACCCAGGGCCACCAGCGCGCGGACGTTGGCGCCCGAGGCACGAAGCGCGCGGTCAAAGCGTTCGAGCGCCTGCTTCTCATCCTTCGCCTCCAGCAACAGGCTGCCGGCGAGCGCATGGACCTCGGTGCTGTCCTGCTGCGAGCCCAGCAGCGCGCTCCGCGCCAGGGCACGGCCTCGCTCGTCCGCCACCAGCACGTTGGTGACCAGCACCTGCGCGGGGGCCGCGTCCTTCACGCCCGGCCGCTCCAGCGCTTCCAGCGCCTGGCGTCGGTCCTCGGAAGCCTGCCCATGGTCCGCGTAGCGCAGCGCGTGCGCCCAGGCCGTCAGCGCCCAGGCCCTGCTGCTGCTTTCGTCCATGTCCCGCGCCTTCTCGAGCTGCGCCAGCGCGGCATCCAGCGAGGCCCCGGTGTCCTGGATGATGAGGTCCTCGGCCCGGGCCAGCGTCTCGCTCAGCGTCTGTCCACCCTGGCGCGCGCGGATGTTGATGAAGCTGAAGACGACGATGGCCAGCACCACCACGCCGACCACGGCCCCAGCGGCCTTCACGCCATGCCGGGCGATGAACGACGTCTTCGCCGCCTCACGCGCCAGCTTCGCCCGCAGCTCCTTCTCGTACTCGGCGGTGAGCGCTTCGGTGTCCGGCTTGCGCGCAGTGGCCTTCGCGGCGGTGGCCGCGGGTGTGGGCGCCGCGTCCGGGATGTCCTCCAGCAAGGAGCGCTTGCCCCCGGAGCCTCGCGGCGTCGCGGGCGTGCTCGCCACGGCGGGCCTCGGCTCCGCCGGCGCGGGAGGAGGAAGGTCACCCAGGAGACCACCCGCGCCAGAGGCCCCGGCGTCCTCGGCCGGAGCGGCCCCGGCCTTCGGTTCATCCACGTCACTACTCGCCTCGGGCTCCGAGGCCGCGGCAGGCTCCTCCGCGATGGATACCTGCTGCGTCGGCGGGTCCGCGACAGCGCCGGAGTCCTGCTCGGCGTCAGCGCGCTGCTCGTTCGCGGAGTCCTCCGAGGGCGCTTGGGCCTCGGAAGCCGCTTCATCCGCGCCACGCGGAGGGGCATCCTCGTCCCCCAGCCCCAGGTCCAGGCTCGGAAGTTCCGCGCCCAGGACGGACGACACCGGCACCGGCCGGTTCAACAGGCCCAGCGAGGCGCTCGCGTCACGGCCCCCGTCAGCACCGTCCCGCAGCGCCGCGTCATCTGAAGGAACCGCCGCTCCGCCCTGCTCCGCCGCGCCAACGTCCGAGCCCGCCGGAGCGCTCCCTTCCGCGTCCGCGTCCTCGTTCGTGCGCCCCTGCCCCGCGTCCTTCGCGGAGGCTTCGGATGCCACATCCGCGCGAGCCGCCACCTGGGCGTCTCCCGCCGGCGCCGCACCGGCGCTCGCGGGCTTCAGCTTCGCCGCGTCACCCAGCGCGGCGGCGCGCAGCCGGGCAGCGGCCATGGGCGCCACCGTGGGGCTCGAAGCCTCGTCCTTCGACGCCTCTTCCGACGACGCGTCCTCATCCGACGAGGGCTTCTCCAGCCCCATCAGGTTCGCGAACACAGGAGCCGGGCCACCCGCGAACGCCTGCTCCGTCTGCTCCAGCCACTGCTTCACGCGGCCATCGTTCGGCTGCAGTGCCAGGGCCTTGCGAAGAATGGGAAGCGCGGACCGGTACAACCGGTGTTGGAGCAGCACCTCGCCAATCAGGTTGTAGGCGTAGGGGTTGTCCTTCTCGATGGAGATGGCCTGCTCGAACTGGTCCATCGCCTCCGCGGGCCGGCCCTGCTGGATGAGGGCCTTGCCCCACAGCACGCGCCCGACGACGGATGCTGGGTGGTGGGAAATGCCTTGCCCGCAGACCTCGATGGCACGCGTGGCGTCCCCCTTTTCCAGCAGGGCCTTGGCGAGTTCGACGAAAACGGAAGAGGTGGGGTCCTGCCGGAGGAGCTGCTCGTAACGCTCCACCATCGACTTGGCCATTGCGCTCGCGACTCCGGTGCTCGGGCGGGGAGCCGGACCATACCACCGCTCCCTCGTCCGAGGCTGCTGCCGGGTGGTACCCTCCTCATCGTGAATCGCCTGCCTGCCCTGCTCCTCGCGCTCGTCCTCGGGGCGTGCGCAACCACGTCCAAGAAATCCAATCTGGAAGCACTCAAGCCCACCGTGGAGCGCTTCCACCAGGCCCTCCGGTGGAAGGACTTCCGGAGCGCTTCCCACATCCTCGTCCCCGAGCGGCGCAAGGACTTCCAGAAGGCGCGCCTGGCGCTCAACGACGACAAGGACCTGTCCATCACCGACTACGAAATCGAGGACGTGAAGCTGTCCGATGACGGGCACCGGGCCACGGTGCAGAGCCGCATCCAGTGGATGCGCCTGCCCTCGGCCTCCGAGCGCACCGCCATCGTCACCTCGGAGTTCGTCTTCCGGGACGGGGCGTGGCTCCTGGAGAGCCAGGACGACGGCCCCTTCGAGGGCGAGCTGCCGAGCCCGAGCACCGGCCCCGAGCAGCCCCCATCCCCCTGAAAAGAAACCGCCCACCGTCTCGGGGCCGGCCGAGGCGGTGGGCGTCGGGAGCTCCCCTATGGAGCGCCCTACAAGAAACCGCCCACCGTCCCGGGGCCGGCCGAGACGGAGGGCGTCGGGAACTCCCCCATGGAGTGCCCTACAGTTTGACGGGGCGACACCGTTGCCGGGCCCATGTCGCCGCGCCGTGACGGGCAGCCACTAGAGCAACGGGAGTGCCAAGCACCGCGCCTGGAGCAGGCGCTGGCGAATGGCTGGAGATTCAAGGGGTTGCACTGACTGGCCGCCTGACGCCGCCCTGCCCCCGGGGTAGGCCCCTGACATGTCTGTCAGGGCCCCCCGGGCCGGACGTCGTGCCGGGCCTGACAACAGTGTCAGGGGGCCTCGGACTTTCCAGCAGCTAGTCGCCTTGGACGGAGCGGATGGTGTCGCGCATGGAGTGGCGCGGCTTCCAGGCCACGTCCTTCACCCAGCGGCTGCCGTCCACCGCGCAGAGGAACTGGATGTGGTCCAACTCCGGCGGCGGGAAGTTGGCCAGCCGGTACTTGAAGAGCATGCCCAGCAGCGGGCGGGCCACGGGGTGCGGCACGGGGATGGGGGTATTGCCCAGCTCGCGCATCACCGCGGACAGGGGCACCTCGCCGGGGCCCACGACGTTGTAGACGCCCTTGGGTTCGGGGCGGAGCGCCTCCACCATGGCGCGCGCGACGTCCTCCACATGGATGAGCTGCACCATGGGGTCGAAGCCCGCCATCATCCAGGGCCGGCGCATGCGCAGGTAGTTGGACGGCGCGTTCTTGATGGTGGGCCCGACGATGTGGACGGGCCGGAGGATGACCGTCTCGATGTGCGGGTGCTTCCAGAAGAAGCTGTGCGCCAGCATGTCCACTTCGATGAGGTCCCGCACGCCGGAGAAGCGGCTGGCGGCCATGAGCGGCGCGTCTTCCGTGAGGAAGTTGGAGTTGTCCGGGCTGGGCCCGTAGACGTTGGCCGAGGACAGGACGACGACCTTCTTCACCCCGTACTTCGCGCAGTACTCCAACAGGCGCGTGGTGCCCACGACGTTGAAGGAGTGGTGCTCCTCCTCGCTCATCCGGGGGTCATGCATGATGCCCATGTGGATGACGGCGCGGATTTCGTTCTTCCGGAAGACGTCCTCCGCCTTCTTCTTGCGGAGGTCGAGCTCGTACATCTCGACGTCCTTCGGCCGTCCCGCGAAGGGCCGCCGGTCGATGCCGATGATGCGCTCGTGCTTGTGCAGCAGCTTCGCGAGGGTGCGGCCGAGGTTGCCGCTGATGCCCGTGACGACGACGGCCGGTTTCATGGAACCCCCCTCTTTAGCACCGCCGCGCCGGGCACTCACCAGAACACGCCCTGACGCTCCTTGAGGCCCTGGTGGAGCATGGATTGGATGGACGCCTTCACGGTGCGGACCTTCTTGTCCAGCTCACTGTCCTCGTCGTCCGGGCGCCCGGAGAAGTGCAGCGGCTCCCCGAAGTAGATGCGGTACTTCGTGGGCAGGGGAATGGGCAGGCCCGTGGGGGTGATGGGGAAGGACGGGAAGCCCAACAGCTTCGCCACCGGCTTCAGGTCCATCAGCGCCGGGGCCTGCTCCTCCGCGCCAATGACGGCCACGGGGACGATGGGCGTGTTCGTCTCCAGCGCCAGGCGCATGAAGCCCAAGCCGAACTCCTGGAGCTGGTAACGCTGGGGCCACAGCTTGTTGATGCCGCGCGTGCCCTCGGGGAAGACGAGGATGGCCTCCTCCGACTCCAGCAGCCGCCGGCAGTTCTCCGGCGTGCCAACAATCTGCCCCACGCGGGCCATGAAGGTGGACACGTACGGGAGCGACGACACCCACTTCTCCACCATGCTGCGGATGACGCGGGGCGGGCTGGCATCCAGCATCATCGCCACGCCAATCATGGCGCCATCCATGGGCAGTTGGCCGGAGTGGTTGGACACCAGCAGCACCCGGCCGGCGGGCACGTGCTCGATGCCAAACGTCTCCACGCGGAAGTAGTTCCGGTAGAGCCACAGGAGCGGGGCCACCGCGGACAGGCTGTAGTCCAAATCGAAGCCGAACGGGTCCACCCCGTACTCGTTGCCCGGGCGCGACAGGCCATGGAGCCGCTGCTTCTGTTCGGTGTTGGCCAGCCGGTCCGTCCACTCGCGCAGGCCCTTCTTCACTCGGTCGGTGACGTTCTCCAGCATGGGGGCTCTTTACACCACCGGCCCCGCCGCCGGGAGGGTCCGCCGGCGGAAGCCCTCGCCCTGGCGGAGCAAGCGTGCCCCACGGACACCCAGGCATGGCGGGGACGTACGCTGGCGGACAGGTGCCCCTGGTGGGAACGCCTTACACCGAGGCCGACAGCCGCCCGGCGACGTCGCGCAGCGTGAGGACCTCACGCTCCGACTTCAGCCAGCCGAACACCTCGCGCAGGCGCGCCATCTTCTGGGTGGCGCTGACGCGCAAATCCCGCTGCTGCCGCACCAGCTCCGGAGGAATCCCGTCCGACGCGTCCAGCACGTCCACGCCGTGCAGCTCGAAGTTGAAGAAGGTGTCCCGCCGGCACGTGCGCCACAGCGCGCGCAGGGACGCGCGGGGCAGCGTGGTGGCGAAGGTGCCGATGAGGGGGAAGCGCAGCGCGGGCGTCACCGTCATGGGCAGCTCCAGCACCGGGCCCGAGCCCCGCCGGTAGGGCTGCGCGGGGTCGGGCCGGTACGGCACCCGAGGCGCCAGGAGCACGCGGGGCGTGTCCAGCACGGAGCGGGAAGGACGCCCCAGCAACGACAGGGCCCCCATCACCGCCGCCTTCGCGGAGTAATACGGCACGGCGGGGAACGCCGAGGAGCCATACCGGTAGCCCAGCGCCGCGGTGGCCGCGTACAGGTCCGCGTTCAGCGTGTAGCCCGGCGCGCGGAAACCCTCCGGCCGCGCACCCGTGGCCGCGAGGATGGCGGCGTCCGCGCGCGCCAGGTCCGCGTGGATGGCCTCGGGGCCCCGGCGTGTCAGCGCGTAGTCATGGGCGTGGCTGTGGCTGGCCACTTCGATGCCCGCCTCATGGGACGCGCGCATGCCCGCCACGGCGACCGGGTCGGATTCCAGGTCCTCACCGATGACGAAGAAGGTCCCCGGAATGCTCAGCCCGTCCAGCAACTCCCGGAAGCGCGGCACCGCCACCGCGTGCACCAGCGAGCGGGCGCGGGCGTCCAGCAACGACTCCGGCAGGCCGTGGATGCGGCAGTAGTGGGGCAGCGAGTCGAGGTCGACGGAGATGGACGCCAGCCGCACGGTGCGCCCTCCCCGGCTCAGGTCCCGCGGACGCGGATGACGTAGAACAGCTTGCCCACGTTCTTGAGCACGTTGGGCACGCGCTTGAACAGGTGGATGGAGGGCTGGCGCTTCTCGTGGAGCTGGATGGGAATCTCCATCACCCGCAGGCCCTCGCGCCACGCGCGGATGACGAACTCGCTGGCGAACACGTCCATGTCCACCACGCACTTCTGGATGACGGGCAGCAGCGCTTCGCGGCGGAACGCCTTCAGTCCGTGCGTGTCCGTGCCCTGGAAGCCCAGCGCCACCTTCAGCAGCTTGTTGTGCACCCGCGTGGCCGCGCGGCGAATCAGCGGGCGCTGGTCACTGGCGCCCTTGGCCGCCTTGGAGCCCACCACCATGTCCGCCTCGCCCCGCTCCAGCCGCGGCAGCGCCGCGTCGTAGAAGGTCAGGTCGCACAGGTCGATTTCATCGCAGATGACGTAGGTGCCCCGGGCCTTGAGGATGCCGGCCTTGAGCGCCACGCCGTAGTTGGGCGTCTCCGAGTGGAACCAGCGCAGGCGCGGGTTGTTCGCGCACAGCGCTTCGAGGATGGCCGGCGTGGCGTCGCGCGAGCCGTTCTCCGCGAAGATGATTTCGTAGTCGAGCCCGCGCGCGTCCAGCCCCTGGCGCAACTCCTCCGCCGCCGAGGCGATGATGGACTCCTCGTTGTAGACAGGGATGACGACGGTGAGGTGCGGGGCCATGAACTCGAACAGAGATGGCTAACACGCCCCAAGCCACCCGTCGACACAATGCGACGGGTGGGCGAAGGGGATGTCAACCGTTGAGTATCCTCGCGCACGCACGCCCGGCGAGGATGGCGTCTTCCATGGAGGAGTACTCCCACTGCCCATAGCGGCCGGCAATCTGGATTCCGGCATGCTCCAGGAAGCGCAGAATCTCCGACTTCGCCGGTCCGTAGGCGTCGTCGTAGAGCACGTAGGCGTGGGGAATCTCGCGCGCCTGGGCGAAGAGCACGTCCTCCGCGGCGTGAATCATCTGCGAGCGCACCAGGTCCTCCACCGCGTACTTCTCCGCCGCGGCCAGGGACAGCTCGCCGTGGTGGCTGTACTCCACGTAGAAGGTGGACGTGTCCGGCGGCGCCAGCGGCGCGTACACCGCGGAGGGCGAGCCGATGCGGTACGTGTGGAACTCCGGCTCCGGCAGGTAGATCCAATGCCAGGGCTGGCGGTTGGCCCCCTTGGCGCCCACGGCCACGTAGGTGACGGTGGTGGCGCGCAGCTGCTTCGCCGCGTCCTGCACCGCGTCGGGCACGCCGGCCTCGCCCTTGGCGAGCAGCTTCACCAACCCGGGCAGGGAGATGCTGGACACCAGCCCCGCATAGGGCTGCACGCTCCCGTCGGACAGCGTCACCTTCCGGGCCTTCCAGTCAATGGCGGTGGGCTCGGTGTGGGTGCTGAGCTGGCCGCCCTTCAGGTGGCTCAGCATGGCGCGGGCGAGGCTCTCGATGCCGCCCTCACGCGGGTACAGGAACGACGCGTTGTAGCCGACCGCGTCGCTGCCAGCGCCCAGCGCGCCGTCCACCACTTCCTTGAGGTTGGGACGGGGCACGAAGCGGCCCACCCAGGCGGCGGACATCTCACGCGGGTGCACCGTCCACAGCTTCTGGTTGTAGGGCACCATGAAGTTCTTCGCGAAGCCCTCGCCCATGTAGCGGAGGATGAACTCCTCGAAGTTGCGCGGCTCGCGCTCGCGCAGCTCGCGGCCCTTCTCACCGTAGACGGCCTCCACGTAGCCGGTGAGGTTCTCCGCCACCACCTCCGGCGGCAGACCGTGGGTGTTCACCTGGTACGGGAAGCGGGTGAACACCCCGCGCGTGAAGATGCCCGCCTTGCGCTGGATGCGGACCATCTGCTCCGGCAGCCACAGCGTGTTCACCAGGTCCTGGATTTCCGGGTCGCGCAGGTGGAGCCAGTGACCGGTGGGGTCAAAATAACACCCCTGGATGACCTCGGTCTTGATGAGGCCGCCGACACGGTCGGACTTCTCGATGAGGCGCCAGGGCTTGTTCAGGAAGTGGGCGGTGGAGAGGCCCGCGAGGCCCGCGCCCAGGATGACAATGGGTTCCATTGAGGGGCGGGTCTACCACCTTCCACTCCGGGAACGGCGAATCGAACGTGGCGTGCTGACCGGTGGAAGGCAGGGGCCCTCGCCCGCTTGCCCGGGAGGGTGCGCTTCAACCTACTCGTGCGCGTTCTTTCCGGGCTGGAAACGCCTCTGGTAGCCTGCGCGCACCGCGAAGGCGCTCGGTCCCCCTCTCGCGAGCTCGGAATCCCATGAAAGTCTCCTGCCCGTCTTGCCAGACGAACTACAACATCGATGACAAGCGGATCCCGCCGGGCGGCGCGAAGCTCAAGTGCGCCCGGTGCCAGACCACCTTCCCCATCAAGCTCGATGCAGTGAGCGCGCCCGCGGCGCCTGCTCCCGCCGAGCCTGCCATTCCGCTCCCTGGCGCCGCGTCCGCCGCGCCTCCGGCCGCCGCCATCCCGCTGCCCGGTGCCGCGCCCGCGCAAGCCGCCGCCATTCCGCTCCCTGGCGCCGCGTCCGCGCAGTCCGCCGCCATCCCGCTGCCGGGTGCCGCGACTGCGCAGCCCGCAGCCATTCCGTTGCCCGGCGCCGCGACTGCGCAGCCCGCAGCCATTCCGCTCCCGGGCGCCCCCGCGTCCACGGGTGCCATCCCGCTGCCGGGTGCCGCGTCCGCGCAAGCCGCAGCCATTCCGCTCCCTGGCGCTCCCGCGTCCACGGGCGCCATCCCGCTGCCGGGTGCCGCGCCGGCCCACGCCGGCGCCATTCCGCTGCCCGGCGCCGCGCCCGCGGGCGCCATTCCGCTGCCGGGCGCCCCCGAGGCGTTCAGCGCCGCGCCCCACGCCGCCGCCATTCCCCTGCCCGGCGCGGCCGCGCCTCAGCCCGCCGCCATCCCCCTGCCGGGAGGCGCCCCGGAGGCCGACCCGTTCGCCTTCGACATGGGCGAGCCCGCACAGGCCGCCGCCATCCCGTTGCCGGGAGGCGTCCCGGAAGCCGACCCGTTCGGCTTCGACATGAGCGAGCCCGCACAGGCCGCCAGCGCCCCGCTACCGGGAAGCGCTCCCGAAGCCGACCCGTTCGGCTTCGACATGAGCGAGCCCGAACAGGCCGGCATGCCCCTCCCGGACGCCGCGCCCGAGGAGGACGCCTTCGCCTTCGACATGAGCTCGCCCGCGGAGGCCGCCGCGGCCATGCCGCAGGCAGATGGCCCGTCCGGCATGGACGCGTTCGGCGACGACTTTGGCGAGCCGGCCCGGGACACCCGCGAGGTGACGCGCGTCGTCTCCATTCCGCTGCCGAGCGACGCCTACCGCGAGCCCCCCTCCGCTCCGGCGTCGGGCTACGGCGTGAATGAACCCGCGGGAACGGCGCGCGACTTCGACTTCGAGACCGTCGAAGCCCCCGTCGAGGACGCCGCACAGGGCTACGGGGTGAACGCGCCCGCGGGCACCGCCAGGGACTTCGATTTCGCCGACGACGCCCTGCCCGTTCCCGTCGAGGCCCCGCCCTCCGAGGACGCGTTCGCCTTCGACATGGGCGAGCCTGCCCAGGGCCAGCCGCCCCAGGCAGACCCCTTCGCCCTGCCGCCCCCTGAGGCCTACGCGCAGCCGGCCGCCCCGGTGGACGACCCGTTCGCCCTGCCGCCGCCGGACATGGCGCACCACACGGACGCCTTCGCGCCGGACGCGTACGCGATGCCGTCCGCGCCCGAGTCCTCGCCCTACGCGATGCCTCCGCCCGCCGCAGGAGCGCCGTCCTTCGACTTCGCCGAACTGCCCGTCCCCGCGAACGCCGATCCGTTCGCACTGCCC
>NZ_VHLB01000147.1:0-14216 GCF_006547365.1 Myxococcus sp. AB056
TCAGGAGCGTCTCGTGGGCTCGGAGATGTGTATAAGGGACAGGCTCGAGGCTGGGGCCGCTGCCGAGCCGGAGCAGCCGCATCGCGCGGATGCTGGAGCCCGGGAGGAAGCGCAGGCGTCGTTGCAGGTCCGGGCCTTCCTGGGGCGGCTGGCCTTTCGCCAGGCTGTCGTAGAGGACTTCGGCGCCAAGGGCCTCGATGAAGAAGGCCGTTGCCGCTTCGAGGTCTGGCACCGTCACGCCGATGTGGTCGATGCCGCGTACTCCGGGAGAGGCCGAAGGCATGGCACACGCTCCTGAATGGGATGGAACGCGAGACTGCTGGGCTGCTCCACGGTGCGGCCATGTGAAGTGCCGCGTCAATGTGCGGTGTCCCTTGGGGCGGGCCGGTGTTCAGTCATGGGCGGGCCATGCCTCGGCACGAGAAACCCCGCCCCAGTGCTTCGCGGCACCGGGACGGGGCGGGGTGTGGGTGAAGCAGGCTGCGGAGCGACTACAGCGTGGGCGTGCCGACGCGGTTGCTGCAGTACGCGCTGGAGCCGCAGGTGGTGCCGACGTTGGTGTACCAGGCCGTCTTGCGCGTGCCGTACTGACGGTTGTCCGCGTGGACGTGCGCGCCCGTGGAGTTACCCGTGGAGCCCACGAGCCCCAGCGCGCAGCGGTCGCACGTCTTGGAGCCTGACGACACGTTGGAGTTCAGGTGGAGCTGGCGGAAGTCCCAGCCGCTGCCACCCGTGACGACGTAGTAGTTGCCCGCGCCGCCGTTGCAGCTCGTGCCGCCGCTGCAGTTGTTCGCACAGCCGCCGTAGTAGGCATAGTAGCGGCTGACGTTGATCATCCCGCGGTGGTTCCACACGCTGCAGGTGCCGTTGCTCATGTCGAGCGCGTTGTGGCTGCTGCCCGAGCACGAGTAGTACGTCGTGGAACCCACGCGCGCGGCGGTGTCACAGATGGGACCCACGGCCGTCGCGGCCGTGACAGAGGTGGCCCAGCCCGCGGCGGCGAGCACTAGGCCCGCCATGGTCAGCTTCATCGTCTTCATCAAGAGACTCCCTCGTTGGTGTAGCGCTGCGTACTGCGGTGAAGCAGGGGTCACCTCCGGCGGCGCTGCTTCTCGCGCAGCACCAGCTCCCACTCCTGGAGGTTGAGCTTCAGGACGGACACCCAGGCGTCGATCTCCGCGTCCATGGCGCGGTCCACGCCGCGCAAGGACTCCAGCACAGGCACCGCGTGGGCCTGCCCCAGCCGGGCAATCCCCTGGAGCGCCGCCTTGCGCACCGCCGGGTCCGTGTCTTCGCGGAACAGGTCCACCAGCGAGCCCCGCGCGCCCGCGGACTCCCCGCCGGGCACGCCGCCCAGCGCAGTGGCCGCCGCCGCGCGCAGCTCCGGGTTCTCTGAGCGCAATTGGCGCGTCACCTGCTCCACCGCCTCGTGGCCCACGGCCTCCATGGAGACCTCGCGCAGCAGCTTCGCCGCCACCGCCGGGTCCTCCGATGCCGACGCCACCGACACCGCCGCTTCGGATACCCGGCGGTCATGGCCGCTGTAGACGTCCGCGCTCTCGGAGACGATGTTGTCCGCCACCGCCGCCCGCACCTCGGGGGACGCGTCGCGCACCAGTTGCTCGTACGTCACCACGCCGCCGTTCTTCTCCATGAACTCGACGGAGGGCACGCCGCGCAGGCCCCGCACCGCCGCCGCGCGCAGCGCCGGGTCCGCATCTCCGGTGGCCCGGGCGAGCAGCGGCTGGATGAGGCCGGGGTTCTCCGCGTTGCTCGCCTTGGTGGCCAGCGCCGCGCCCAGGGCCTCCAGTACCTCCGGGTCCCGCTCACCTTGCAGCGCCGCCAGCAGTGACTCCGCGGGCATGGCGAGCGCGGCTTCCTTCAGCCGCATCTTCACGTAGCGCTTCAGCGCGGGGGAGCCGTTCTTCATCGCCATGCGCACGTCGTCCAGCATGCCCTGCACCGTGCATTGCGCCGGGCGGAGCGTCGCCTCGGCGCGCGCCGTCACGGGCGTCAGGGACGAAAGGGCCACCAGGAGCGCCGCGCGCCCCATTCGCTTCATCGACAGGGGGGACATCAGTGCGGCGCTCCTTCTTCGACCAGGCAGTTGTGGTGCTCGCGCTTGCCCAGCCAGATGCGGGCGAAGTCGACCGTGCCCGACGCGTAGAGGGCTTGGAACTCCAGGTAGTCCTGCGTGAAGCGCGGGTCCTTCGCGGCGAACTGCTCCAGCATCGGCAGCGCCTTGTCGCCGCCCGCGCGCACGGCGAAGCGGAAGATGGCCCAGCGCACGCAGAGGTCATGCTCGGCCAGGAAGGCGGCGCGGAGGATCTCCAGCGCCTTCTCCGGCTCTCTGGTGACGCCCAGCCGGAAGGCCGCCATCTCCCGCACGTCCCGCTCGCGGTCGCTGGAGAGGATGCGCTTGAGCGAGTCGAAGGACTCCGCGCCGATGACGGGGTTCGAATACGACGGCATCTCCAGCGCGAGCAGCCGCACGGCCATGTCGTCGGACGTGCCGCCGATGTCCAGGAGCTCCTTCCAGTAGGGCTGGAAGGTGCCGGTGCGCTCGTAGTCCTCCTTCATCACCCGGCCCAGCGTGCGCGTGGCCACCCACGCGGTGGAGTCCAGCGTCTCGTCCAGCGCCAGCTTCTTGAGTCGCTGGATGTCTCCCGGCGCCAGCTTCCGTTGCGTCTCCAGCGCGTCCAGCGCGGCGGAGCGCGTCTGCAAGGGCGCACCTGGGTCCTCGCCCAGCTTCAACAGGCTCTGCGCCACCTGCGGCGCATGCACCGCGGGCGCGGCCTTCAGCGCGTCCATGTAGATGCCCAACTCCGGTCCGCTGGCGCCCTTGGCCCACTCCAGCACCTGGAGCGCGCGCGTCGCGTCGTTGCCCACCAGCTCCGTCAGCCGCTCCTGGAGGTATGCCGCCAGGTACCGGTCTCCGTTTCCGATGGCCGTCGTCAGCGCCTTCCGGAACGAGTCCATGGACACCGCGGCGTCGAAGGCATGCAGGCCGTCCCAGCACCCAGGCATGGGAATCTGCTCCACCGCGGGCTCGGGCTCCGAGGGCATGGCGCCAGGGGGGCCGACACCGGGCGTGCCGCGAGGACCGGAGGCCGCCGAGGCGGTGGGCTCGGCCGATACGGGCTCGCCGAGAAGAGAGGGGCCAGTCCGTGGCCACAGCAACGCCACGGCCGCCGCAACCAGCAAGACGCCTGCGGCCACGGTCCAACGAAGGTTTCTGGAAGTCATCAGAGGAGGGGGCGAATCAGTGAATCCTGCGAATTCTTGAATACTTTGAATTTGAGGGCCTTGGCAATGGGGCCCTCCAGAACTCAGCCTGCGCGTCGCGTCATCGCTTCAAGGGAGACAGAAATGTCCACGGCACGCACGGTTCGAATGGGTGTCATTGGCGCGGGCTTCGCGCGCACCACGCAAATCCCCGCGCTGCGCGCATTGCCGGGCGTGGAGGTGGTGAGCCTGGCCAGTGCGCGGCGCGAGAGGGTGGAGGAGGCAGGCCGGCAGTTGGGCGTGCCGCATGTGACGACGGACTGGCGTGAGGTGGTGTCACGGCCGGATGTGACGTGCGTGTGCATCTCCACGCCGCCCGCGCTGCACCGGGACATCACCCTGGCCGCGCTGGAGGCGGGCAAGGCGGTGCTGTGTGAGAAGCCCACCGCCTTGGATGCGAGGGAAGCGGAGGCCATGTGGCACGCGGCCCGTGAGCGGCGTGTCCTGGCGCTGCTGGACCATGAGCTGCGCTTCCTGCCCGCGCGGCAGCGGATGCGAGCCCTGCTGCGTTCTGGTGAGCTGGGCGCGGTGCGCGGCGCGCGTGTCTTCTATCGCAACGACAACCGCGCCTCGCCGGAGCGGCCGTGGGACTGGTGGTCGGACGCATCGCAAGGAGGCGGGCTCCTGGGAGCCATCGGCTCGCACGCGGTGGACACGCTGCGCTTCATGCTGGGCGCCGAGCCCGACGAGGTGCTGGGCGAGCTGGCCACGCACACGCCCCAGCGGCCCGATGCGCTCACGGGACAGTCGCGCCCGGTGACGAGCGACGACGAGGCGCGGCTGCTGCTCCGCTTCGGTGCGACGACAGCCGCCATCGAGATGTCGATGGTGTCCCCCGGCAAGCCCGTGCACGGCGTCGAGGTGTCCTGCGCGCGCGGGGGCCTGCGCGTGGAGGGCCGCGAGCTGTGGCGCTCCACGGTGGGGACACGTGCCTGGGAGCGGGTGGCGCTTCCCGAGGAGCCGCCGCTTCCACCCGGCCTGCCGGACAACGAGTGGGCGCGCGGCTTCCTGCTGCTGGCCCGAGCATTCACCCAGGCCCTGCGCGAAGGCCGCGCCTCAGTGGAGGACGCGGCCACGCTGGAGGACGGCTGGCGCAACCAACGGGTGTTGGATGCGGCTCGGCGCTCACATGTGGAGCGCCAGTGGATTCGCCTGTCCTCCGGGACGTAGGTGCTCCCCGCCCATCCCGGAGGACACGGCGGGCTTCAGGGCGACAGCCTCAGGAGGAGGGTGAAGCCTCCTTCGGAGGAGTACTCTGTCTGGTCCACGCGGATGACCTCCGACTCCTCGAGAAGGCCACCGAAGAACACCTCTCGCGAAGGCGTCAGGCCCAGCAGCGTCGGCGCCAGTCCGTCTCCCACGGCGCGGGACCAGCGGTGGCTGCCGTCGGGCCCGTAGCTGGCCACGAAGGAGCTCTCCTCGCCGGCCTGGTCGGGATTCAAGGTGCCGCCGCCCAGGTCCGTCTCGTAGCTGAACACGCCCGACGTCACCAGGTTGCCCTGTGCGTCCACGACGAGGTCTCCGCCGTACTCACCATGGACCCCGCCGTACAGGCGTGCCCAGCGGTCCGTCGAGGAGGACTCCAGCACGCCCAGCACCATGTCCGGGTCTTCGTTGGGGTTCGTCAGCGACGTGCCCGCGAAGGTGAAGGTGCCACGGACATCGCCTCTGAACGCCACGGCGCCATCCGGCATCGCCGCCACCCCCGTGATGTTTCCCCGCGCCCCTTCGAGGCGGCGCACCCAGTGGCGCTCGCCGGTGGGAAGGAAGCGCGCGATGAAGGGCGTCATCCACGTGGAGGAGCCCAGGTCATTGACGCCGCTCGTGGTGCCGCCGACCAGGATGTGTCCCTGGCTGTCAGTCGCCACGGCCAGCCCCAGCGTGTCCCAATCGTTGCCCGCGGCGAAGGCATGGGACCACAGGTGTGTTCCCTCCCAGGAGAACTTCGCGAGGAACATTCCCCGGCGGCCGACGGTCGTGTGACTGGATGGCCCCGCGTCCAGGGGGCCGCCTCCCAGGTCCGTGCGGCCCTGGAAGTCACCGGTGACAATGAGGCTGCCGTTGGCGTCGGTGGCGATGCCGTGCGCCCAGATTGGGGCCGGCGTGGTCATCCCCTGCTCATGGGTGAAGGCGCGGAAGGCCTTGCCCCAGACGAACTGCCCGGTGGGGCTGAACTTCGCGATGAACAGGCCGTGGTTGCCAGGACCCGTCCCGGGGAGGGGGCCCGTGCCGAAGTCCAGCGGGCCCGTGAAGCTCCCGTGTACGAGCAGATTGCCCAGGGGCGTCATCACGAGCCCTCCGAGCGTCCGCCAGCCCCCGTTGTTCTCGGGGTAGTTCTGCATCCACACCACGGAGCCGTTCGCGTCGTACCGGGTCAGCCGCATCCCCGAACCGGTGTCCGTCGAGTACGTGGCCAGGGTAGCGAAGCCGCCGCTGCCATCCATGGCCAGGTCGCGAGGGAGCGTGTCGCCGCGGAGGACCTGGGTGACGGCGCCGCCCGTGCCCCGGTGCTGGCACCGGGGTTCCGTCTCCCGCAGTCGCAGCCGCAGCTCAGGGCCAAGGCCATACGTGGGGTGCCGGGTCGAGGCGAAGTCCGTGCCGTCTCCCACCTCGGGCACGAGGGCGAAGCTGTACAGGCCATTGCCCGTCACGTGGGCCGTGACGTCGTACGTCACGAAGGTCCCGGAGGCGATGGGTCCCACGTTCGCCAGCGGCGCGCCGACGAGGGCGGGGCGGTTGTTCCACGTGAGGGAGTAGGGGTCCCAATCCGCGCTGGTGGCATACACGGCGGGGCCGTTGCTCGAGCCATCCAGGGCATGGAGCCTCAGCTCCGCCTGGATGACGGTGGTGGACGCAGCGGCGTCGACCCGGAAGCGCAGGTAGGTCTCCTGGCGGGGGTTGCCGTCGGAGATGAGCACCGTGGACGTGTTGTGCGGCGTGTCCGGCGCGCCCTGCACGACGTACGTGTCACCTGCCCTGCGCGCCGTGCTGTTGTACTCCCGGCCCAGGTCCTCGCAGCCGGGCGGAAGCGCCTGCACCTTCACCGCCGCGGTCTGGGCCTGCTGCTCCCCGGACTCCTCCGCCACCACGCCGCCACACCCCACCGCCATCCCGAGGATGGGCAACAGGCCCAATCCCTTTCTCCACTGCTTCACAATCACTTGCGCCTCCCGGACCCATTGTCCGTTGCAAAGTGATTGCACTCGCAGTGCCAATGGCAGGCGTCCTCGGGATGCTGAAAGCCGTGGGGGATTGGCCCGTGCCTCGCCCTGGGGGGCGCCTTTCTTTCCCTGTCGGTCCGGAACAATGGCCCTGGAGGGCCGTGTGATGTCCACCCGCCCACTGCCCAGGTGGAGATGCGCGCGACCGTTGCCAGATTGCATCGGAAGGAGCCATCGGATGAAAGACCAGCCCGCAGCACCCGAACGACCGGATGCACCAGCGCCCGCCGGGCCGCCTGCTGGCACGAAGCCCCCGTGGCACGCGCTGTCTCCGGACCAGGTGCTGACGTCGCTCGGGAGCACGGCCGACGGGCTGACGGACGAGGAAGCGCGCGAGCGTCTGTCGCGTCATGGGCCCAACGTGCTGGAGCGAGCCCAGAGGGACGGCCCGCTGAAGCTGCTGTGGCGGCAGGTGAACAGCCCCTTCATCTGGGTGCTCATCGCCTCCGCGGTGCTGGCCGTCATCATGGGGAAGGTGACGGACGGGCTGGTGGTGGCCGCGGTGGTGGTGCTCAACACCCTCATCGGCTTCGTGCAGGAGTACCGCGCGGGGAAGGCCATTGAGTCGCTCAGCCGCATGGTGCCGGAGAACGCCACGGTGATTCGCGCGGGCCGCAAGCTGCGGGTCCCCGCGGCGCAGGGCGTGCCGGGCGACGTCATGGAGCTGGCGCCGGGTGACAAGGTGCCCGCGGACATGCGGCTGCTCTCCGCGCGCAACCTCACGGTGGAGGAGGCCGCGCTCACGGGCGAGTCCGTGCCCGCGCAGAAGGCCGTGGCGCCCGTGCCGGAGGAGGCGGAGCTGGGAGACCGGGCCAGCCTGCTCTTCGGTGGCACCCTGGTGACGTCCGGCTCAGCCACCGCGGTGGTGGTGGCCACCGGGCAGGCCACCGAGCTGGGCCGCATCTCCACGTTGCTCCGCGAGGCCACCGACCTCCAGACACCGCTCACCAAGGCGCTGGCCGTCATCGGCAAGTACATCACCCTGGGCATCCTGGTGATCTCCGCCGCGCTGCTGGGGGTGGGGCTGGTTCGCGGCTACGCGGTGAGCGAGGCCGTCGTGGTGGCGATTACGCTGGCCGTCGCCGCCATTCCAGAAGGACTGCCCGCCATCGTCACCATCGCCCTGGCCATTGGCGTGCAGCGCATGGCCGCCCGGCGCGCCGTCATCCGCAAGCTGCCCGCGGTGGAGACGTTGGGCAGCACCACCGTCATCTGTACGGACAAGACGGGCACGCTCACCCGCAATGAGATGACGGTGCAGGCCTTGTGGACGACCCACGGGCGCTACGCGCTCAGCGGCGTGGGCTACGCCCCCAAGGGGGTGCTGACGCGAGGGGGGCCGCCGTTGGAGGCGCCGCCGCCGGACGTGTGTGAGCTGCTGCTGGCGGGCGCGCTGTGCAACGACGCCGCGCTCCAGCCCCGCGGTGGACAGTGGGACATGACGGGCGACCCCACCGAGGCCGCGCTGCTGGTGGCGGCGGAGAAGGCGGGCATGCACGTGGACGACGCCCGGCAGGCGCACCCGCGCGTGGACGCCATCCCCTTCGAGTCGGAGAACCAGTTCATGGCCACCCTGCACGACGACGGGAAGGGCGGCCGCCGCATCCTGCTCAAGGGGGCGCCGGAAGTCGTCCTGCGCCGCTGCGCCCTGGAGGACGGCTGCTCGTCAAGCATGGTGCTGGCGGAGGTGGACGGACTGGCGCGGCAGGGCATGCGCGTGCTCGCGGTGGCATACCGGGAGGTGACGGTGTCACACGTCGCGTTGCGCATGGAGGACGTCGAGGGCGGCCTCCGGCTGCTCGGCCTGGAGGGGATGATTGACCCGCCTCGCGAGGAGGCCATGGCCGCGGTGCGCGCCTGCCACGAGGCGGGAATCACGGTGAAGATGATTACCGGTGACCACCCCTCCACGGCGGCGGCCATCGGCGCGCAGTTGGGCCTGCTGAAGCCGGGGGAGGAGGGCATCACAGGCGCGCGGCTGGCCACCACGGATGACGCGGCGCTGGAGGAGGTGGCCCTGCGCTCCAACGTCTTCGCGCGGGTGGCGCCCGAGCACAAGCTGCGGCTGGTGCGCGCGCTCCAGCGCCGGCAGCACGTGGTGGCCATGACGGGGGACGGCGTCAATGACGCGCCCGCGCTCAAGCAGGCCAACATCGGCGTGGCCATGGGCATCACCGGCACGGCGGTGGCGAAGGACGCAGCGGACATCGTGCTGACGGATGACAACTTCGCCTCCATCGTCGCGGCGGTAGAGGAGGGGCGGCGCGTCTACGACAACCTCATCAAGTCGCTGGCCTTCGTCCTGCCCACCAACCTGGGGCTGGCGCTCATCCTGCTGTTCGGCGTGTCCCTCTTCCCCATCCAGGAGGTGGGCGGACGGCTGGTGCCGCTGATGGCGATGCTGCCCACGCAGCTGCTCTGGATAAACCTGGTGGCCACGGTGTCACTGGCGCTGCCGCTGGCCTTCGAGGCCCGGGAGCCGGACGTCATGCGCAGGGCACCCAGGGACCCCGAAGCGCCGGTGCTCAACCACTTCGTGGTGATGCGCACCGGACTGGTGGCGTTGCTGATGGCCGCGGGTGCCATCGGCCTCTTCCTGTGGGAGTACCGCCGGGACATTCCTCGCACGGGACACGCGCACGCGCTGGCCGAGGCCCAGACGATGGCGGTGAACACCGTCATCAGCTTCCAGATGTTCTACCTGTTCATGTGCCGCAGCCTCATGGGCTCCGTGCGCAAGGTGGGCCTCTTCAGCAACCGCTCGGTATTCGTGGGCATGGGCCTGCTGGTGCTCCTCCAGGTGGCCTTCATGTACCTGCCCTTCATGCAGCGCGTGTTCGGCACCGCGCCCTTGGGCTTGGAGGACGTGGGCCTGTCCATCCTGGTGGGCGCGGTCGTGCTGCCGGTGGTGGGGCTGGAGAAGTGGCTGCGGCAGCGCAAGGACGACACGGACGCTTCATCAGGACGCGGCGCCGCGCGGCTGCGCGAGCGTGTTCCCACGTGAGGCGGCTCAGGGACGCGCGGGCCGGGCGGCGGCGTCCGGCAGCGTCCAGTCCCGCTCCATGAAGGCGATGCGGCACTGGTCCAGCCGGGGGCCGCAGGCACGGTCCAGGTCACTGCGGGTGTCGCAGCCCGGGCGCTCCTCGCAGGTGTCCGGCAGGAAGGCCCAGACGAACTGGAGCACGTTGCCGCCGCGGCCCTCGGGCAGCGCGGCGAGGAAGTCCTCGCGGTACTCCTCGAAGAGCGACGTCAGGTAGACGGTGTCCCGCTCCAGCCGCACGTTGCGCCGGTCGCCCACGAAGCGGCGTCCGGCCTCGTTGAGCTGCGAGTCCAGGAACTCCGGCTGGAAGTGCGAGCCGTCCAGCCGGGGGCCTCCGCGCGCGGCCTGGAAGAGCGCGAGGTGGATGCGCGGGTCGGCGAACTCGCGGCGCAGCACGCGGTTGTGCAGCGCCCACAGCGTCAGCCGCTCGCCGCCCACCGCCCAGGAGCGGCCCCAGAAGAAGCGTCCCAGCACGGGCTGCTGCACGGTTTCGAGGTACGGGTAGCCGTCCACCACCTGCTGGAGCACGAGCGCGTTGTAGGCGTTGAGCCAGTAGGCCAGCGCGTCCTCCGGCGTGGGAAAGACGTCCGGGCGGTTGTGGGGGGAGAACGACGCCAGCGAGTCGACGAAGCCGTCCAGCGTCTTGCGCTCGCGCCCCACCGAGGCGAAGTCCACGTCCCCGTCCGGGCGCACGTGCCGCAGCACCTTCTCGTAGTCGTGGTAGCTGAACGGGGTGGCGGGGGAGGGCACGCGCGCGGGCAAAAGGCCCTGCACGTGGAGCGCGCCTCCCGCGCCCAGCAACGCGGCCACGGCGAGCAGCACGGCGAAGACGTGGGGACGACGGCGAGGAGCGGAAGAGGTGGCCACGGGGGCGGAAGCATAACCCAGGGGGAAGGGGGCTGCCCGGCCCTCCAGTTCATCCCGCGTAACTCGGAGTCCATTCCAAGCAGGGATAGTCGTCGATTTATACTGGGCCCTCATGGAGCCTACCCCCAAGGTCATCCGTCACTTTCATCCGGTGCTCTCCGCCCGCGCGCTGGGCACCCGGCCGGTCCGCGTGGAGGTGGCGGGCCGCGCCTACGCGCTCTTCCGGGATGGCACGGGGCGGCCCGCGGCGCTCGCGGATGCCTGCCCCCATCGCTTCGCGCCGCTGTCCAAGGGGACGGTGCGCGCGGACGGCCGACTCCAGTGTCCGTATCACGGCTGGCGCTTCGACGCGGAGGGGCGCGGCAGCAACCCCAGCCAGCCGGAGCTGCGCCACTGTGACGCGCGCAGCTTCCAGGTGGTGGAGCGCTACGGCTACCTCTGGCTGGCCGAGCGGGACACACCGCTTTCGGCCATGCCCGACATGGGCGATGAGGGCTACGTCTTCGGCGGCGCGTTCTCCACGCACTTCGCGGCGCCGCTGCACGTGTCGCTCGACAACTTCAGCGAGGACGAACACACGCCCTACGTCCACACCCGGCTGGGCTGGGACGACCCGAACGCCGGCCGGGTGGAGTTCGAGGCTCGCAACCTGGAGGACCGCACGGAGGTGCACTACCGCGCCCCGCAGCGGCCCGCGCCCATCATGACGGTGCTGGGCGTGCGCGACGGTGACTTCTTCCAGAACGACTGGGTGACGCGCTTCGACCCGGTGCGCAGCCAGTACACCATCCGCTGGGTGGCGCCGGACGGCTCGCCGCGTCCCTTCATCACCCGGGCGAACATCTTCTTCGTGCCGGAGACGGCGCGCACCACGCGCCTGCACGTCTTCTCATTCCTGCGCACCGAGCAGCGACTGCTGCGTCCGCTGCTCCCCGTGGCGGCGCGGGCGGCCATGGCGCTCACCTGGTGGGAGGTGCGCGACGACGCGCGCTTCATCACCACCGTGGCGGACACGCCCTACAGTCACAAGGGCATGCGGTTGGACCGTTTCGACGCGCCGCTGGTGCACCAGCGGCGGCTCATGGAGCGCATCTACTACGGCGCCGGTCCGAAGATGACGGGGGCTGTGGTGCCGCTCACCCGCGAGGCCCCGGGCGGCTGAAGACCCCCAGGGCGCGCTCGCGCTCAGTGCAGTGAAGGAGAGGGCCCTTCGTATGCCGGAGTGGCCACACCGGTGCGCGCCTCGTAGGCGTTGCAGCCGCTTTCTCCGGACACCTCCAATTCGAACTCGGCCAGCTCCGGCTGCATGCAGCGGTGCGTCTCGCCGGCGCTCTGGGGTGTCTGGTTGGCGAAGTAACGGCAGCCCTTGCAGTTGCCCCACTGTCCTTCCGCCATGACGTCCTCCTCGGGAAAGGGTGCGATGCCTCTCTCCACGAGGGTGGGGCTGGCGAAGGCCGCTCACAACCGGCGCTCGCCGCCCACCTTCCACGGCGGGCAACCCGGCGCCTGGGAATGGCGGGCGCCGGGAAGCCGCGCGGAATTACGGCTGCCGGGGGGCGTCCGCCGGCCCTTCCTGGGTGGGCTGCGTCGGCTGCGTCTGCTCCGGCAGCGGCTGGAGGAACGGCGCCTCCGAGGTCTCCACCTTCAGGTCCGTCGTCAGGGGACGGGCGCCGAACGCGCCCACCGCGCGCAGCAGGCGCAGGCCGGCGAGCGAGGCCTGCAGCCGCTCACCCACCAGGCCAATCTCCGCCTGCGTCAGCGCGGTGTTCGCGTCCGCGACCTCCAGGTACGTGGCCACGCCTTCCTTGAAGGAGACCTCGGTGAGGCGATGGGACTCGCGCGCCAGCTCCACGGCCTGCGAGGCCTTGAGGCGGTTGGCCAGGGCGCTCTCCAGGTCGAGCTGCGCGGTATTCACTTCCTGGCGCGCGGTGAGCTCCGCCTTGCGCTGCAACGCCCGGTTCTCCGCGATGACGGCCGAGGCCTCCTGCAGGTTGGCCTCACGCAGGCCGCCGTCCCACAACGTCCAACTGGCGCCCAGGGTGATGAGCCAGATGCGGTTGGAGCCCACGAGGCCCGCCGCGTTGCTGATGTTGTAGGTGCCGGAGACCTGCACGTTGGGCAGGTAGCTGAGCCACACGCCGCGCTTGTTGATTTGCGCCAGCTCCACGGACTCACGCGCCGCGGCGACGTCCGCGCGCTGCTCGAGCGAGCGCTCGACGAGCACGTTGGTGTCCGTCTTCTCCGGCACCTGGGGCTCCGGCGGCGGCGCCACGTCGAAGTTCGGGTCGTCCAGCGCCAGCAGGGTGGCCAGCACCAGCTTGGCGGACGCCTCCGCGTTGCGCGCGCGGATCAGGTCCTGCTCCGCACGGGCCAGGTCCTGCTCGGCGCGCAGCAGCGCCACGCGCGTCACCGTCCCCGCCTCGAAGCGGACCTGCGTGTCCTTGGCGCGCGCGCTGTTGAGCTCCACCAGCCGCTCCTGCACCGCCACGGCCTGGGCCTGCGCCACGGTGCCGTAGTACGCCTGCGCCACGCCGAAGAAGATTTCGCGCCGCGCCTGCTCCACGTTGAGCTCCGCCACGCGCTCCGCCTTGTAGGCGGCCTGGATGCCGGCCCACAGCTGCGGGGCGATGATGGCCTGCCGCACCTGGCCCTGGGCCTGCATCTGCACCCGCGGCTGGATGACGATTTCCACGGGCGCGAGCGGACCCGCCGGAATCACCGCTTCGATGGAGTTGCGGGTGATGGCGCCGTTGACGGTGACGTTGGGGAGGTAGCCGGCCCAGGCCTTGCGCGACGCGGTATCCGCCTGAGCGAGGCGGGCCTGTGCGGCCTTGAGGTCCAGGTTTTCCTTGCGGGCGCGGTTGAGCGCGTCCTCCAGGGTCAGCGTAGGCGGCGGTGCCGCGGCCAGGGTGGCCGCGAGGGACAGCGCCAGGAATGAACTCATGACCGCCTCTACCTCCTCAAGGGCCCGCGCCGGCGCGGGCCACTGCGTCCAGAATGGACTTGCTACGGGTTCGAGCCTCGGGTCGGCAGCCATAGTCCATGACGTCCGAATTTGGAAGCTCCGGAATGTAGTAACCCTCAATAGTTGATGAGGTCAATTGTTTAGGTGGCTCAGGTGACATAACATGAGAGGCATGAACGGGAGCGGCGAGCAGCTGGAGCGGAAGACGAAGCCGGGGAGCGGGCCCGGACAGGCCGGACCCGCGGGTGACTTGCCACGCCAGGCGTGGACACTCCTCTTCGAGCTGATGCACACGCACATGCGCAACTTCCCCGCACTGGCGGCGGAGTTCGACCTGTCACCGGTGCAGGCGCACGTGTTGCGTCAACTGGGGGAAGGGCCGCTGGCCATGAGCACGCTGGCCGCCTACCTGTCGTGCGACGCGTCCAACGTCACGGGCCTGGTGGACCGGATGGAGGCGCGCGGACTGGTGGTGCGCCGCAGCTCCGAGCAGGACCGGCGGGTGAAGATGCTGGTCCTGACGGAGGACGGCGCTGCGCTGCGCGAGCGGCTGCTGGAGCGCATCTTCGAGCCGCCGGACGCCATCTGCGGCCTGCCGGAAGAAGACCTGTGCGCGCTGCGCGACATCATGCGCCGCGCGCTGGGCGCGCAGTAGGCGCCCCGCGTCAGTCCAGCAGGAAGGTGTACGAGTACTTCATCTCCGTGGAGACGGGCTCGCCGCCCTTGATGGCGGGCTTGAAGCGGAAGCGGCGGATGGCATCCCTCGCCGCCTCGTTGAGGCCGTAGCCGGGCCCCTTGAGAATCTTCACCGCCACCACCTTGCCCTCGTGGTCGATGG
>NZ_VHLB01000148.1:0-14093 GCF_006547365.1 Myxococcus sp. AB056
GGCGCAGCCCGCCGGCCCCCGCCCGAACGCCGCCCGCGAGGAGCGCGTGCGGATGACGCCGCTGCGCAAGCGCGTGGCCGAGCGCCTCATCCAGGCCCAGTCCACCGCCGCCATGCTCACCACCTTCAACGAGGTGGACATGGGCGAGGTGATGGCCCTGCGCAAGAAGTACAACGACAAGTTCCAGCAGAAGCACGGCGTGAAGCTCGGCTTCATGAGCTTCTTCATCCGTGCCTCCGTCGAGGCCCTCAAGGCCTTCCCGCAAATCAACGCGGAGATTGACGGTGAGGACGTCATCTTCAAGCACTACTACGACATCGGCGTGGCCGTCAGCGGCAGCCGCGGTCTGGTGGTGCCGGTGGTGCGCAACGCGGACAAGCAGGGCCTGGCGGAGCTGGAGAAGTCCGTGGGCGAGCTGGGCACCAAGGCGCGCAATGACAAGCTGGCCCTGGCCGACCTCCAGGGTGGCACCTTCACCATCACCAACGGCGGCATCTTCGGCTCCATGCTGTCCACGCCCATCCTCAACCCGCCGCAGACGGGCATCCTGGGCATGCACAACATCGTCGAACGCCCCGTGGCCCGCGACGGCCAGGTCGTGATTCGGCCCATCATGTACATCGCGCTCACCTACGACCACCGGCTGGTCGACGGCCGCGAGGCCGTTCAGTTCCTGGTGCGCGTGAAGGAGTGCATCGAGGACCCGGAGCGGCTGCTCCTGGACGTCTGACTTCAGGCCCGGCATCCGGGCAAGACTTGCATTCCGGGCGGCCGGCTGGACTTCCAGCCGGCCGTTTCACTACAACTGGGAGTGTCTCCCGGTTGTCGGGGGGCGGGAAGAACGGGCGGCTCTCCTCGCGCCGCCCCGCAAGACTGAAGGACGTGCAATGGCAACCGGTACCGTGAAGTGGTTCAACGACGCGAAGGGCTTTGGCTTCATCACCCAGGACGGCGGCGGTGAAGACGTGTTCTGCCACCACACCGCCATCAACATGGACGGCTTCCGCACCCTGGCTGAAGGCCAGAAGGTGGAGTTCGAAGTCACCCGTGGCCCCAAGGGCCTCCAGGCGCAGAACGTCCGCGCCGCCGGCTAACGCGTCCGTCAGCCACTCCCTCCGGACTGGCCGATGACAAGAGGCCCGGCCCCATCCACCTGGGGACCGGGCCTCTGTTTTGTTCAAGCCCTGGGGCCGCGCGGCCTACAGGTTGCGCTTGAAGTGGTCCATGACGCGCTCCCACTGGCGCTCGGTGACGAGCGGGTCGGGCACCATGTGCGTCAGGCCGCTCAGCGGCAGCAAGTCGTGCGGCTTGCCGGCGCGGAAGAGCGCGTCACTCAGCTTCAGCGTGTGGAAGAAGTAGACGTTGTCGTCCGCGGTGCCGTGGATGAGCAGCAGCTTGCCCATGGGCTTGTCCTGCTTCGCGTACGTGAGCAGCGAGCTCTTCTCGTAGGCCTCCGGGTTCTGCTGCGGCACGCCCAGGTAGCGCTCGGTGTAGTGGGTGTCGTAGTCCAGCCAGTCCACCACCGGGGCGCCGGCCACGCCGGCCTTGAAGACGTCCGGGCGCTTGAGCACGGCCAGCGCGGACATGTACCCGCCGAAGCTCCAGCCGGAGATGCCCACGCGGGACAAATCCAGCTCCGGGACTTCCTTGGCCAGCGCCTGGAGCGCGGCGACCTGGTCCTCCAGCGTGACGCCGGAGAAGTCGCCCTTCACCTCGCGCTCCCACTTCGCGCCGCGCAGCGGGGTGCCGCGGCCGTCAATCTTCACCACGAGGAAGCCCTGGTCCGCCACCCACTGCGACATCAGGTGCGCGGCCATGCTCTTGTGGACCACAGTGGTGGTGGGGCCGCCGTACACCTCGACGATGACGGGCAGCTTCTTGCCGGGCTTGAAGTCGCGCGGGCGCACCAGGGACGTCCAGAAGCGCTCGGGGCCCACCTGCCGCTGCTCCACGTTGGGCGTGTAGGGCGGCTCCTTCGCCACCGAGGGCAACTCGCCCACGGTGGTTCCGTCCGCGCGCACCACCTGCACCTTGGGCATGGACTTGAGGCCCTGGCCATTCATCACCATCAGCCCGCCGCTCTTGGACACCGAGCCCGACTCGATGTCGAGCCCCGTCGTCACCTTCTCCGGCGCGCCACCGGCCTTCACGCGCCACAGGTGGCTCTGCGTCGGGTTGGGGCCGCCGTTGAAGTAGAGCGTGTCATCCTTCTGGATGTAGCGCGCCAGCGAGCGGAAGCCCGCGTCCGGCTTCACCAGGGTGCGCACCAGCGCGCCGTCCGCCTTGCGCAGCTCCACCTCCGGGCCGCCGTTGCGCTCCGTGTACCAGAGGAAGCCGCTGCCATCCTCCAGCCACAGTGGGAAGACCTGCTCCAGGTTGAGCCAGGCGGCGTCCTGCTCCGTCAGCAGCTCCCGCGACTTGCCCGTGCGCGGGTCCACCGCGAGCAGCTTCTGCTCGGTCTGCTCCCGGTTCTGCACCAGCGCGGTGAGCGGACCGCCCTTGGGCCACGTCACGGTGGCCAGGTACGGGTACTTCGCCGCGTCCCACTGCGCCCACACGGTCTTCCCACCGGTGACGGGGGTGATGCCCAGGCGCACCTTGGCGTTGGCCTTGCCGGGGCGCGGGTACGCGAAGTCCTCGCCGCCGCGCTCGGGGTGCATCACGTCGACGATGGTGAGCTTCTCCACCTCCGTCGTGTCCGCCTCCGTGTACGCGATGGACTTCGCGTCCGGGCTCCACCAGTAGCCGGTGAAGCGCCCCATCTCCTCCTGGGCGACGAACTCGGCCACGCCGTGCGACTTCGCCTCGGTGCCGCCCTTGGTGACGCGGTGCTCGCGGTTGGCTGCCACGTCGATGCGGTACACGTCGTGCTCCCGCACGTAGGACACCTGCTTGCCGTCCGGGGAGAAGCGCGGATCCAACGTGCCCGGGCCCGTCTTCAGCTCCGTCACCTTGCCGCTGGCGCGGTCCACCACGTAGAGGCGGCCGGACAGGGGCACCAGCAGCCGGTTGCCGTCCTCGGACACCTGGTAGCTGGTGAAGCCCCGGGCGCTGACGCGCATGCGCTCACGGCGGGCCTTCTCCTCGGGGGTGAGCGTCTCCTCGGCGCCCTTGAGGATGGCCTCGGGGGTGAGCAGCTCCCGCGTCTGCCCGCTCTCCACGTCGAACGCGTAGAGCGTCTGCACGTTGGACGTGGGCTGGGTGCGCAGGAAGAGGATGCTCTTCTCGTCGGGGGAGATGCGCACGCCGCCGGGCCGGCCGCTCATGAAGCGGCGCGTCTCCGAGAACTGGCGCAGGAAGGGGTCTTGCGACCGCTGCGTCTTGGACATGGTCAGGGGCTTCTGCTCCTGGGCGGAGGACGAAGCGCTCGCAAGCAGGAGCGCGGCGGTGAGGACGTGGCGCATGCGTCGTCGAATCCCCGCGGGAAGGGCGGGGCTCCTTTCGTGGAAAGGTGCGAGACAGCCTACACTCGGCGGCCTCGCGGCCGGAGCAAACGCCTGGCGTGCTGGAGGATTCCCGACGCAATGGAAACGGAAGACGACGCCCTGCGGCACCTGCGCCTGGCTGGCATCATCCGACTGGGCCTGGGCGGGGGGCGTGGCCCCCGAGACGCCTACGTGTTCGACCCGCACCGGCTCGCCCTCCCCGCCTGGGCCTGCGCCCTGGGCGACACGGAGGGCCCAGCCCTGCTGGTGACGCTGGACCGGCACCTGGACACCGTGATGCCCCGGGCCCCCGCGGCCGTGCCGGACCGGACGGCCGGGCTGCGCGCGCTGGATGAACATGCCCGCTGGGCGCTGGACGTGCGCAACTACGACCACATCCTCGCGGCCATGGAGGCGGGGCTCGTGGGAGACGCGCTGCTGATTGCCCGCGCCCGCCCCCGCGGCGCCTTCACGGAGGACACCTACGTGGACAGCCGGGGCCGCCCGCACCGACTGGTGGCGGTGCCCACCGTGGACCGGGCGGCGGAGGCCTACAGCCGCCCTGCCCCTGGCGACGCCGTGCGCGACGTGCTGGACGCGGCCGGCCGGGTGCTGCTGGACGTGGACCTGGACTGCTTCACGTCCCTGAGCGACGCGGACCCGACGACGGTGCTCCCCTGGCCCCGGCAGGTGATTCGCGAGTTCCTGCTACCCGAGGACTCGGAGCCCTTCTGGGACGCGGTGCTGCGAAAGACGGTGGCGCTGACGCTGGCGCGCGAGCCCCACCACTGCGGCGGGCTGCTCGCGTCCGGGGACTTGTTCCAGGACGCGGCCCAGGTGCTGTTCCGGGAGCTCTTGCGCACCGAGCCCCCGTGAGCCACGCCGCGCGCTACAGCGGCGTCTCCATGAAGTTGGGCCGCACGTCCGTCATCTGCCCGCCCGCGAAGGAGAAGCGGCTGCCCACCGGCGGCCGGGCGTCGTTGAGCACGTAGCCGAAGTCCACGCGGAAGGGCAGGACGTTGAACTGCGGGAAGAGCAGCCGCAGGCCCATGCCCACCGTGTGCACCATGGCGGGCCGGTCGTTGAAGGCGCTGCCCGAGTCCCAGAAGAGCACGCCGCCCAGGTGCACCGTCTTCACGACGATGGGGCGGCTTCGGTACTCCAGGTTGAAGAGCAAGAGCCGCCGGCCGGAGTACGCATCCGCGCCCGCGCCACGCAGGCCGTTGGCGCCGCCCAGCAGGTGGATGCGGTCGAACAGGTCGTCGATATTCACATCCAGCAGCCCGCGCGCCACGAAGCGCCCGCCCAGCACCTTGGGCGACACCTCAATCAACTCCGCCGCCCAGCGCCGGTTGGTCCACGCGCCCCGAGGCCCCAGGGGCCGGCGGACGGCGCCCGACAGGGAGGCGGTGGTGAGCGTGTCCCCCAGCCGCAGGCGGTAGCGCAGCGCCAGCCCGCCTTCGACGAAGTGGCTTTGCTCGCCAAACACCGGCGGCGCGTAGCGCAGGGTGGCCGCCACCCAGTGGCCCATCTGGAAGTCCTCGGCCAGGACGTACGAGTCCACGTCCCGCAGCACCTCGTAGCGCGCGTCGAAGGCGCGCAGGCTCAGGCCGACGTAGCCGGCGTCCTCGGCGCGCGGCAGGTAGTTGCGGTTGAACCACTCCGACTGCTCCGGGGACAGGCCGGACGCCAACGGCGCGCCGTAGGCGTAATGGTAGGCCCCCACCGTGCCGCCCACGTTCCACTTGTAGCGGGTGCCCATCGAGCGCGTGTACGAGAGGCCGCCCACCACCTCTTCGGTCCGGTAGATGTAGGGCACCGCGGGCCCGCCTGGGAATGGCAGCTGCCAGATGGACGCGCCCCGGTAGACGCGGTTGGTCTCCACGTTCCAGGACACGGAGGCGCTGGCGCTCCACGGCGTGGACAGCGAGTACAACGGCCGGCTCACCGCGAAGCTGCCGCGCGAGCCCTCCGTCTTGCCCGCCTCCCGCCCTTGGATGACGGCGATGGACTCGCTCAGCGACCAGCGGCTGCCCAGCACGCGCGGGTCGGTGTAGCTCTGCCCCAGACTGAGGGTGTCCTGCCGCAGCACGAAGTCCACGGCGATGCGCTTGCCGCGTCCCAGGAAGTTCTGCTCGGTGCCCTGGAGCTTCAGATACTGGAGCAGCGAGCCCACCGCCGCGAAGTCGCTGTTGAGCCGCAGCGACCAGATGTCCTTGGTGACGGCCATCAGCGCCACCGAGTCCGGCGTGCGCCCCTTCACCGCCACCAGGCGGACCATGGAGAACAGGCGCAACCCGCGCAGGTTGCGCGCCGTCTCCTGGGCGAGCACCTCCGAGTACGGCGCCCCCACCTGGAGCAGCACCTCGCGCCGGACGACGTCGTCCCGCGTCCGGGCATGGAAGATGTTGAGGAAGTCCGGGAAGGGGTCGATTTCGGCCACCACGTCCTCGGTGGCCACCAACACCTCTTCCAGAATCTTGCCCTCCGGCGCCGGCTCCAGCACCCGTCCATGCCGGGCCAGGGCCTCGTCAATCAGCGCGTCCTCGTAGTTGTCGATGGCCGACGCGAGCCCCTGCTCCGGCGCGCCAGACGACGCTTCCGACGAGGAAGGCGCGGCCGCGAGAGACGTGGCGACGAGCAACGCAGGCAGCGAAAGCGGCACGCAAGGCATCCTGTCATGAGCCGCGGCATTGCCCCTGGACAATGCCGCGCTCTGTTACATCGCTGGATTTCCAGCTTTCACGGTCGCGTCGAAAATATACATGGGGGAAGCAACCGCGAAGCCCACTGGGTGGATAATGACGGCATGACCAGCGTCGTCGGCCCCCGCCGCTCGCCCCTCTCCGCTCGCCCGACCACCGAAACCGCCCGTGAGACGACGTCCTCCCCCCGGACGACCTCCTCCGCGGCCACCAGCTCGTTCCAGCCCGCGCGGCCGGGACTCGAGGGCACCACGCCTTCGATGCTGACGAAGCTCGGCGCCGTTTTCGTTCCCCAGACGCCCACCGCGACGCAGGCGGCGGCCTCCCACCTGAAGGCCGCGGCCGGTACACGGGCGGCGTCGCTGGTCCACAGCACGACGCCCAACGCGGACATCAAGGACCACACCACCATCGAGAGCACCATCGACGTCCCCGAGGACGCCACGGTGGAGTCGCTCAAGCTCAACCTGGACATCGAGCACACCTACCGGGGCGACCTGAAGGTGACGCTGACCTCGCCGTCCGGCAAGAGCGCGGTGGTGTCGAACCGCAAGGGAGGTTCGTCGGATGACCTGACGGGCGCCTTCGACCTGTCCGCGTTCAAGGGCGAGCCCACGAAGGGCACCTGGACGCTGGAAGTGCAGGACGCGGCGCGCGGCGACACCGGCACGCTGAAGTCGTGGGGCCTGGACATCGCCCCGCAGACGCCGGTGACGGAGCCCGAGGCGCCGGAAGAGCCCGAAGGTGGCCTCTTCGAGGGCCTGCGCGACGGCGCGCTGCTGGACGCGCTCCAGGACTACGCGTCCGGCAAGAAGGTGGTCAGCTACAACGAGGCCCGCCGGCTGATGTTCTCCAGCCTGGACGTGAACGAGGACGGCAACGTCGTCTGCGTCTACACGGGCGCCGAAGTCAAAGGCGGCAAGATTCCCAACAACTCGGTGATGAACACCGAGCACACCTGGCCCCAGTCGAAGGGCGCCACGGGCGCGGCGAAGAGCGACCTGCACCACCTCTACCCCACCGACAGCAAGGCCAACTCCCGGCGCAGCAGCTTCCCGTTCGGCGAAGTGGTCAACGTGCGGTGGAGCCAGAACGGCGCCAAGCTGGGCACCGACGCGCGCGGCAACATGGTCTTCGAGCCGCCCGACGCCCACAAGGGCAACGTGGCGCGCGCGATGTTCTACTTCTCCGCCACCTACAACAAGGCCATCCCCAACGACGAGGAGGCGGCGCTCAAGGCGTGGAACAAGCTCGACACGGTGGACGCCGCCGAAATCGAGCGCAACCGCCGCATCGCCACCATCCAGGGCAACTCCAACGCCTTCGTCGAGGACTCGGCGCTCGCGGACCGCGTGAAGGACTTCTAGGCCCCCGCGGAGCGCAGTTCCCCATCGCGCAGGGGCGGCAGCTTCTCGCCCCGCGCCACCGCCGCGACGATTTTCGCCAGCCGGTCCACGCCATCCGACAGGGCGGCGGGCCCCGGCTGGAGGATGAGCGAGCTCTTCACTTCATAGAGCTGGTCATCCACCACCGCCCGGACCCCGGTCCACCCGGGGCGGGCGACGATTTTCTCCCGCTTCGCCTTGCGCCCGCACCAACTGGCGATGACGCCCTCCGGGTCGCGCCGCGCCACCTCCTCCGGCGCGAAGATGCGGCCCTGCGCCCCCTGCGACGCGCGCGACTCCCGGCACACGTCCACGCCGCCCACCAGCTCCACCAGCTCCGAACACCAGCGGATGCCGGAGATGAGCGGCTCATGCCACTCCTCGAAGAAGATGCGCGGCCGGCGTGGAAGCGACTCCGCCGCGTCCGCGTGCCGCTCCAGGTTCGCGGTCAGCTCCGTGGCCAGCGCCTCCGCGGCTTCCGGCCGCCCCACCAGCGCGCCCGTCAGCCGCACTGACTGCAGGATTTCCGCGAGGGAGCGCTGGTTGAACAGGTAGACGGGCACGCCCCGCTTCGCCAGCTCGCGGCCGATGTCCGCCTGCAAGTCGGAGAAGCCCAGCACCAGGTCCGGCTTCAGCTCCAGGATGCGCTCGAAGTTCGCGTCCAGGAACGAGCTGACCCGCGGCTTCTTGCGCGCCTGGGGTGGACGCACGGTGAAGCCGGACACGCCCACCACCAGCTCCTCCGCGCCCAGGCGGTAGAGCACCTCCGTCGTCTCCTCGGTGAGGCAGACGACGCGGCGGGGATAGGGCGGGGCACCGGAGAGCAGCTCGGACAGGCGGGCATTCATGCGGGGCCGCACCCTAGCGCGGCCACCGCCGCGCTACGGGTCCGTAGCACGCGTCCGCGCGCGTGGACCGGGCTTTCTCCGCACTCCCAGTCACGACACGGCGAGCGTGTGTCACCTGTGAAACGTTGTCGCGCCCGAGCCGGATTCTCGGCCGGTGGCGCACTGCGCTAACCCGGCAGGTCGCTTGGGAGGTGGACGATTGCAGTGTTAGCATCTGCCCTCATGTGCGACCGGCGTGTCACGTGCCTCACCGGTCGGTGGGGGCAGTCATGATGGAGAGCAACGCCCCGACGAATGGCGCCCCCCCCGACGTCGCGGACCCGATGCTGGGCCGGGTCCTGAACGAGCGCTTCCGCATCCTGGAGACGCTTGGCGCCGGAGGCATGGGCCGCGTCTACAAGGCCGTGCAGTCACCGCTGGACCGGCTGGTGGCGCTCAAGGTGCTCAATCCGCAGTACGGAGAGGGCAAGGACCCGGGCTTCCAGAAGCGCTTCTTCCTGGAGGCCAGCGTCACCGCGAAGCTGCGCCACCCGAACACCGTCACCGTCATCGACTACGGCAAGACGGAAGACGGCATCTACTACATCGCCATGGAGTACCTGGAGGGGCTGACGCTGGGCCAGCTCCTCACGCAGATGGGTCCGCTGCCGTGGCCGCGCGCGCTCAACATCACCCAGCAGATCGCCCGCTCGCTGCGCGAGGCGCACAAGGTCGGCCTCATCCACCGCGACCTCAAGCCCGCCAACGTCATGGTCCTCAATCAGGAGACGGACCATGACGTGGTGAAGGTGCTCGACTTCGGCCTGGTGAAGTCCTTCATCGGCGACGCGGCGCCCGTGTCACAGGACACGTCCATCACGCAGGCGGGCATCATCCTGGGCTCGCCGCAGTACATGGCGCCGGAGCAGGCGCGCAACATCGCCGACCCGCGCAGTGACGTGTACAGCCTGGGCGTGGTGCTCTATCAGATGCTGATGGGGCGGCCGCCCTTCCTGGCCGCGCAGAGCATCGACGTCATCGTCAAGCACATCAACGAACTGCCGCCCGCCTTCGGCTCGCTCTACCCCAACCATGGCATCCCCGGAGAGGTGGAGGCCCTGGTGATGAAGTGCCTGGCCAAGACGCCACCGGAGCGCTACCAGTCCATGGACGAGGTGATGGAGGCCATGCGCCGCACCATGTCCACGGTGGGCGTCAGCGGCGCCTTCAGTGGCGCACGCTTCGCGGGCGCGGGCATCAGCGGCGTCGGCGGCAGCGGCCCCATCAGCGGGCCCCACGGAAGCGGCCCCCACGGCGCGGCCGGCTCCGGTCCCGCCACCGTGGCGCTGGACATCTCCGTGGAGGAGGCGCCGGTCAAGGGCCGCAAGCCGCTGGGGATGATCCTCGGCGGCGGCGCGCTGCTGGTGGGCATTGGCGTGGCCCTGGTGATGGCGACGCGCCCCACCCCGCCCGCCAGGCCCATCGTCCCTCCGCCACCGCCCGCCGCCGCTCAGGCCGTGCCCGAAGCCAAGGCGCCCGAGGCCGCCCTCCCGCCCGTGGAGTCCGCGGCGGGTGCGTCCGACGAGGAGCTGGCCCTGGCGCCGCTGACGCGCCCCACCGTGAAGCCGGTGCGCTTCCTCATCGTCAGCGACCCCATGGGCGCGCGCGTGACGTACCAGGGGAAGGACCTGGGTGAGACGCCCCTGAACCTCGAGGTGGCGCCGAATGCCAGCGGCGTCGCGGAAGCGGCGCTGACCTTCACCCTGGACGGCTACCAGCGCGCCCGCGCCGTCGCCAAGGGCGCGGGCCCCGAAGAGCGCTTCACGCAGAAGCTCCAGCCCAAGAAGAAGGCGAGCACGCGGCCTGGAAAGGCCCCAGACTCGTCGCCCTACAAGGACGACCCGTACAATTGAAAACCCTGACAGCCTTCAAACGAGCGGGGCTCCTCGCGATGTGTCTGTGCGCGGGGGAGGCCCTGGCGGACGCCCGCCTTGAGGCCCGGCGCCACTTCCGCAGCGGCATGAGCCTCATCGCCCAGAAGCAGTACGACGCGGGCATCGCCGAGCTCGAAGCCGCCTACGCCATCAAGCCGCACCCCAACGTCCTCTTCAACATCGCCCGCGCCTACCAGGACTCGGGCCGGTCGAAGGCGGCGCTGGAGGTGTACCAGCGCTACCTCGCCAGCAATCCGCCGGACGCGGCCTCCGTGCTGCCCACGGTGGCCGCGCTGGAGGAGAAGTTGAAGGCCGAGGAAGCACAGGCCGCCGCCGCGCTGGACCCGTCGTCGCTGCCCATGCCGCCGCCCCCCGCGGGCATGCAGTCGCAGCAGCAGTTGAGCGTGCTGCTGGAGCGGCTGGAGAAGGCCATTGAGCGGGCCGAGGCCATGCCCGTGGGGAGCGCCACCATTCCCGGCCTGACGCCCACCGGCGTCGCCTCCGCCAGCTCGGACGACACGGCCGGCGGCGTGGACCTGGGCGCGGTGCCCTACGAAGAGCGCGTGGTGACGGCGAGCCGCCGCGCGCAGTCCTCGCTGGACGCGCCCAACGCCACCACCGTCATCACCGCCGAGGACATCCGCCTGTCGGGCGCCACGTCACTGCCGGAGCTGCTGCGGCGCGTGCCCGGCGCGGACGTCATGGCCCTGGGCGTGGGCAGCGCCAACGTGTCGCTGCGCGGCTTCAACCAACGCATCGCCAACAAGGTGCTGGTGCTGGTGGACGGCCGCACGGAGTACCAGGACTTCCTGGGCCTCACCATCTGGTCCTCCATCCCCATCGGCCTGGAGGAGATTGAGCGCATCGAGGTCATCCGCGGCCCGGGCAGCGCGCTGTACGGCGCCAACGCCATGCTCGGCGTGGTCAACATCATCACCCGCGCGCCCGGCACCGGCCCGCGCGCGGAGTTCCACGCCACCGGCGGCACGGGCAACACCGCCGCGGGCTCCTTCGTCAGCCACGGCGGCTCGGGCGCGCTGCGCTACCGGGCGGCGGCGGGCTATTCGCAGACGGACAAGTGGAGCCGGGACTACGCCAGCGGCCTGCCGGACGTGACGCTGCGCGGCCCCGACCCGGACCTGGGCGCTCGCGGCGCGCGCGCGTCGCTGTCCGCCGTGTACACCTTCGCCGAAGGGCGCCAGGTGGGCCTGTCCGGCGGCGTGAATCGCTTCACCACGGAAATCTATCCGCCGGGCCTGCTGCGCAACTACTTCATCGACGGCGTCAACGCCTTCGCCAAGGGCGACGTGGAGCTGGGGCCGCTGAAGCTGAAGACGTTCTGGAACCACATCTCCAGCGACGCGGGTCCCCAGTATGAAGCCACGGGCCAGCGCTCCCTGGTGACGTCGCTCAACTCCAACCTCTTCAACGCCGAGCTGCTCTTCGCGCGCGACTTCGAGCTCGCGGGCACGCACCAGCTCAACATTGGCGTGGAGGGCCGCCTCAAGCGCGTGGACTGGGGAGACTACCTGGGCCCGCTGCGCGAGCAGGTGCACGCGGCCTTCTTCGTCCAGGACGAGTGGCGCATCGTGGAGCCGCTGGCGCTGGTGGCCAGCTACCGCGTGGACCGGCACCCGCTGCTCAACCTGGGCAGCCCGGGCCTGGCGCACTCGCCGCGCATCTCCGCGCTGTTCAAGCCTTTCGAAAACCACGCCTTCCGCGCGAGCGCGGCCTCCGCCTTCCGCGAGCCCACGTTCCTGGAGAGCTACACGCAACTGACGGTGCCCGTGCCGGGCATCAACGGCGTCAGCACGCTCACCACCGGCAATCAGCAACTGCGCCCCGAGCGCCTCACCGCCTTCGAGCTGGGCTGGCGCGGCGAGTCCCCGGAGCTGGGCATCGACCTGGACGTGGCCGTGTACCAGAACACGGTGAGAGACCTCATCGGTCTGTCCGGGGTGTCGCGGCTGCCGCCGGGCCAGTCGTATGACCCGGGCACCGGTTCGTACCTGCTGGGCAGCTCGTCCTTCCAGAACGAGGACGCCATCTACACCGCGCGCGGCGCCGAAGCGGGCGTCACCCTGGCGCCGGTGGACGGCCTGGGACTGAAGTTGAGCGCGTCGCTGCAGGACGTGACGTCGGACCGCGAGTCGGCGGCCGAGTGTGGCCCCTGCAACCAGGCGCCGCAGTTCCGGCTGTACGGCGGCCTCACCTACCGCTCACGCGCGGACCTGGAGTTCGGCGTGGACGCGGCCTACACCTCCGCCTCCACGTGGATTGAGCGCGAGCCCGCAGCCGCGGACCCCACGCGCATCGACCTGGTGTCCAACCCGCTGCGCGCCTACACCGTGGTGAACGCGCGCGTGGGCTACATGGCCGTCAAGGACTCCGTCACCGTCGCGCTGGTGGGCAGCCACCTGGGCGGCGCACATTCCCAGCACCCCTTTGGCAATCGCATCGAGCGGCGCGTCTACGCGACCCTGACGGTGACTCCATGAGCCGCCCCACCTTGTCCTCCTGGAAGCGGGCCGCTGGTGGCCTCGCCCTCGCGTCCGTCATCGGACTCGGCTGCGATTCACCGCCCGTGGTGCCCACCGCCGACGTGCGGCAGAACACGCGCAACGCGCGCATCGACGGCAACCTGGTGGTGCAGTCACGCGCGCGTGGCAACGCGGTGGTGTTCCTCTACGACGCGGACCGGCCTCCGCCGCCGCAGGGCACCGGCCGCCCCCTCACCTTCACCGTCGTCTCCGCCGAGCAGCTCTTCGGCCCGGCGCTGGCAAATGACACGCCCGGCCCCTTCGTCGCGCCCTTCAGCTTCAGCCTGGTGCCCGAGGGCCGCTACATGCTCCGCGGCTTCATCGACGCGAACGGCTGCGGCTCGGACGCGGGCGCGGACTGCCGCCGGTCCGACTTCAACCCCTGGTACGGCGTCACCAGCGAGCCCAACGCGGGCGACGTGGGTGGCGCGGCGGTGGACGCGACCGGCAGACCGCTCACGGTGGAAGTCGTGGCGGACGCGGACGGCCAGCCGCAGCCCCTCACCGGCGTGGCGGTGAGCTTCTCCGACACCGCGAGCGTCTTGAGGGACCGGCCCACGTTCCAGGTGGTGCAGGGTGACGGGCAGCTCGGCAGCGCGGTGAAGCAGCTGCGCCTCCAGCCGCTGTCCCTCCACGAGGGCGCGGTGGACCAGCGCCCGGAAGGCTTCGCCGTCAGCTACATGGACGCAGACAACGACGGCACCCCCGATGGCTTCTGGCCGCGCGTGGTGGTGCGCAAGCTGGCGGACGACGCCAGCAACCTGGTGGACGAGAACGACCTGGACCGTGATGGCATCCCGGATGACACCGGCGTGGACTACGCCCACGCCGATGGTTCCCAGGACGGCGTACCGGATGTCGTCGTGCTCAACGCGCGCCTGGTGCCAGACAGCATCACCGCCGCGCTCACCGACGAGAACGGCAACCCTCGCATGGAAGGCGCCGTCGTTCCGGAGCTGGTGGTGGAAGTGCGACCCCAGGCACTGGATGCCCGGGTACCTACCAACCCCGTGCCGCTGCGTGAGCTGCCCCGAGGTCGCTACGCGGTGGTGTTGATCCAACCCAGTGGACAGACATGGCGTGTGCCCAATGAACTGGCACCCGCCCTCGCGTCTGGACTGGGGCTTCCTGCTGTGGAAAGTCAGGCTTTCTTCCTGGAGGTTCCCTGAGTGGCGGTGCTTTGACTTCGGACGCTCCATCCGCCAACATGATCGCCGTTCCCCGGGGAACTGCCCCAATTGAGGTTGATGATCCGATGAAGGCCGGAACCCTCCCCG
>NZ_VHLB01000149.1:0-14065 GCF_006547365.1 Myxococcus sp. AB056
CGCCGGTGAAGGTGTCGCTGGAGGCGGACTTGCCGCTGGCGGTGGGCCTGGGAAGCTCGGCGGCGCTGTCGGTGGCGTGCGCGCGGTTGCTGCTCCAGGCGGCGGGGAAGGTGCCCACGCCGAAGGAGGCGGCGCGTGTGGCGTGGGCGATGGAGCAGGAGTTCCACGGCACGCCGTCCGGCGTGGACCACACCACCAGCGCGGCGGAGCAGCTGGTCCTCTACTGGCGCAAGCCGGGGGCCGCCAAGGGGACGGGGCAGGTGGTGGAGAGCCCCAAGCCCTTGCACGTGGTGGTGACGCTCGCGGGTGAGCGCAGCCCCACGAAGAAGACGGTGGGGGCGCTGCGGGAGCGGCAGGCTCGCTGGCCGTCGCGCTACGAGCGCCTGTTCACGGAGATTGGACGGGTGTCCTCGGAGGGCGCGAAGGCGGTGGCGGCGGGAGATTTGGAGGCACTGGGCGACGCGATGAACGTCAACCAGGGCCTGCTCGCGGCGCTGGGCCTGTCGTCGCCGCCGTTGGAAGAGATGGTCTACCGGTTGCGGGAGCTGGGGGCGCTGGGCGCCAAGCTGACCGGAGCTGGTGGAGATGGTGGGGCCGTCATCGGCCTGTTTCTCGAGCCCAAGCCGGTGGTGACGAAGCTCCGCCGGATGGGCGTGCGCTGCTTCAGCAGCCAGCTCGCGGGTCCGCGGGCGTCGTGAGTCTTCCCATGAAAGCCACAGCACTGGCGCATCCCAACATCGCCCTGGTGAAGTACTGGGGGAAGCGGGATGACGCGTTGATTCTTCCGCACCAGTCCAGCCTGTCCCTCACGCTGTCGCCGCTGTCGGTGACGACCACGGTGGAGTTCGGCGCCGCGAGCGACCAGGTGGAGCTCAACGGGCACACCGCGAAAGGCAGCGAGCGCGACCGCGTGCTGCGGCTGCTGGAGTGGGTGCGCGCCCAGGCGAAGGCCGACCTGGGCCCCGCGAAGGTGGTGTCGCGCGGGGACTTCCCCATGGCGGCGGGGTTGGCCAGCAGCGCGGCGGGCTTCGCGGCGCTGGCGGTGGCGGGACGCGCGGCGGCGGGGTTGCCGTCGGAGCCCCGCGCGGCCAGCATCCTGGCGCGCATGGGCAGCGGCTCGGCGTGCCGGAGCGTGCAGGGTGGGTTCTGCGAGTGGCAGCGCGGCGAGCGTCCGGATGGTGAGGACAGCTTCGCGGTGCAGCGCTTCGACGCGGCGCACTGGCCGGACCTGCGCATGGTGGTGGCGATTCTCGACCGCGGCGAGAAAGAGGTGAAGTCGCGGGACGGGATGAAGCTCACGGTGGACACCAGCCCGTACTACCCGGCGTGGGTGAAGGACGCGGAGGCAGAGGTGGTGCAGGTGCGCGAGCACATCGCGAAGCGCGACCTGCAGGCCCTGGGTGAGCTGTGTGAGCGCAACGCGTGGAGGATGCACGCGACGTCGTTCGCCGCGAATCCGCCGCTGAGCTACATGAGCCCCGGCACGTTGGCGCTCATCCAGCACCTGAAGGAGCAGCGCAAGAAGGGCATCCCGGTGTGGTTCACGCTGGACGCGGGGCCGAACCCGGTGCTGCTGACGGACGCCGCGCACGAGGTGGCCGCGGAGGCGCTGGCCCGAGCATGCGGCGCGGTGGACGTGATTCGCTGCGTGCCCGGTGGTGACGCGGAGCTGAAGGCGGAGCACCTCTTCTGATGGAGCGCGCCCTCTCCGCGCCGGGGAAGCTGTTCCTCTCCGGCGAGTACGCCGTGCTGTGGGGCGGCGTGGCGCGCCTTGCCGCGGTGGCACCGCGCACCGCCGCGTATGTCCGCCGCCGCGCGGATGCGCGCGTGCACGTGTGCCTGGAGGAGGGGACGCTGGCGGGGAGCACGACGCCACTGGGTGTGCGTTGGGCGCGGGAAGTGCCGGCGGGGTTCGCCTTCGTGGCGCGGGCGCTGGATGAGGCCCTGCGCGCACATGGACGCGCGAGCCAGGGGTTCGATCTGGCGGTAGCCCCGTCCGCGGTGGGCCCGAACGGGCAGAAGCTGGGCATGGGCGGCAGTGCGTGCGCGACGGTGCTGGCGGCGGAAGGCGTGCGCTATGTGCTGGAGGAGCGCTACGACGCGCTGAAGCTGGCGCTCCTGGCGCACACGCTGGGGCAGGGCGGGAAGGGCAGTGGCGGGGACGTGGCGACGAGCTTCGCCGGTGGCGTGCTGCGCTACCGGCGCTACGACGTGGCGCCCTTGATTGAGGCGAGCAACACCGGCCGGCTGCGCGCGGCGCTGGCGGAGTCTCCGTCAGTGGACGTGTGGCGGCTGCCATCGCCCCGGGTGTCCATGGCGTATGCCTTCACGGGTGAGAGCGCCTCGACGCGGGTGTTGATTGGCCAGGTGGAAGCGCGTCTGGAGGAGTCAGGCCGCTGGAGCTTCGTGGAGCGCTCGGACACGCTGGGCCATGCGATTGAGGACGGGCTGAGCGGCGGTGACTTCCGGGCCTTCTCAGAGGCCGTGAAGGCGCAGCACGCGCTTTTGTTGGAGCTGGGGCCGCTGGAGACGGAAGGCATGCGCCGCGTGCTGGCGCTGGCGGCCACGTACGGCGCCGCAGGCAAGCTGTCCGGCGCGGGCGGAGGGGACGGCTGCATCCTGTTCGCGCCGGATGCCCAGGTGCGGGCGGAGATGTGCAAGGGATTGGAAGCCCGGGGCTTCCACACGCTGCTCTTGGATGCCGAGCCCGGTGTCCGTGGCGAGGCCCAGGTGGCTCCCCGACTGCGGACTTGGGTCGACGCTCTAACCTGAGCGCGCCTCTTCAAAGACCCGTCAGCTCCGGCTATCTGCCTTGCATCCCAAGGTGGGAACAGTGTTTTTGATTCGGAAAGGGAGCAAGTTCCCTCAACCGAGGCTGCCCTGCTTCGGCTCCTCCATGAGCAGTGTGAAGTTGCGCCTTTGGCACCTCCACGCCTGAGTGGGCAAGACCTCTGCGAGGATGCAGGAGTTGGCCGGACTTGGGTGGCTCAAGGGGAGTGAATGAGTACTTTCGAGGGGGCGCGAGCGCTCGATGAGATTGCAAGGCGGTGGGCGCTGCACGACGGGAGGATTCTGTCGATAGCGGCGCGTGCCGCAGAGCACTGCGGAGTGCTACTGGAGCTCGTGTGCTCCCCGAGGCCGGAAAGCCCCGTGGCGGAGTTGCGCATCCGCTTTACGGGTGTGACCCGGATCGAATTCCGATGGTCTGAGGAACAGGCATTCTATTTCGTTCCTGGGTACAAGGCGCTCGTTCAGCCGTCGGGCATGGCCTATCTCTCCCTCGACCCTTACGACGATACAGTCGCAGCAATCGATCCGAGAGATGCCAACGTCATCGAGGCGCGCGGGATCCTCGCTGAGTTTGTGATGAAGCCCTCTTTGGCCGGGTGAGTGGCGGCTGTCTGCGTCCAGCGCGCGCTGGGGGGCGAGTAATTTACCCGCGGCGGTGACGTGTGGAAGCGCCGCCCATAGGCGTCAGGCCATGTGCCCGAAGGTGACGACGATGCCCTGACGACCGGAGCCGGCGAGTGCGCGTCCGACTCACGGAAGGTGGGCATCGAGCAAGGGCCCGGCGATGTCGCCCCGCTGAGCGGTCAGGGGCAGGGCGGGTTGTCGGTGTAGGGTTCGCCTCGCGCGACGTAGAGCAGGATGCCGGAGTCCTGCGAGGAGTAGCCGTCCGTATTCTCTCCGAAGGCGTGGAACGTGAAGTAGTGCTGGCCGTGCTCGAAGCGCTCGGCCTTGCCGTCGCGGATGGCTTTGTCGACGTCGAGGAGCAGCTCTGCCTGCGCCGTGTTCCCACCCAGGCAGGACCCATTGGGGCCGGGCACGCACTCTACCGGTGCATCCATCGCGAGCCCGCCCGGCTTGGGATTACGGCTGGGCGCGCCGTTGGCACTTGGCGTCGTCTGCACGATTTTCAGCGAGCCCGCCCAGCGCATGCGCACGAGGTCGCCGCGATTCACCGGGACGTTGTACTCGAACTGCATTCCCTCCGCGTCGTTGTAGAGCTCGACAACACGGCACTTCCGTCCCTTGGCAGAGTCGATCGCACAGCAGGCTCCATCCTCTGAGGGACCGGTCTCCGCGCGGGAGAGGAGGAACTGCATGTTCGTCCCAGTGGGGACGTGATCCGGTCCGCGGCACTCCCACGGACAGTCCGCACAGCCGTAGGCGCAGCCATCCGAGAGATGGATCATCCCCGGGCGATGCTGGGCCGTGTCGATCAGGAACTCACCGAGGTGGTACGGCCCATTCACACACGTGTAATTCGGCCCACCGGCACAGTTGGTGCGAGGGCCGCTCGCGAGCCCTCCAGGAATCAGCGCGTCCTCGTTCACGTTGTGGACCTGCACGACGTTGTGCAGACCGGTCCAGCGGAAGAGGATGAGGTCTCCCTGCTTTGCCGCGAAGGTCGGCTCCACCCAGTCGTAATGCGCCACAGTCGTGAAGTTGTTGACCTCGAACAGCGTGCAGTTCTCGCGGCTCGCATAGGCCGCGTAGCGCCCGTTGTAGTGGAGGGGATTGGCGAGCGCGCTGCACGGCTTCGGCGCGTACTGGGGGCTGGGGTTCTCACGCGTGGTCAGAGCGATGGAGACGACTCCCCCGACGGGGTTTCCCTCGTCCACGAAGAAGTAGATGCCCGGGCGATAGCCGCATGGCGAGGTGCCAGTATTCCAGTCGAATGACCCCTGGACGGTCTTCGGTCCGCTCGCAATCTGCTGCGGCCACTGGGCGTCCCCGTAGGGGGCGACGGGCGGATCCTGCCCCTCGAAGTTCTTCACCTGCAGCACGTTGTGCGGCTCGCCGTCGTTCCAGACGAAGCGCACGGTGTCGCCTTCGGTGGCGAAGTGCACATTGCTCCGGCTGGGCCAGGCAATCTCGACGATCCGTCCCGGCGGGTTGTCTGTGCCGGGACACGCCGTCTCCCGATCCGGGATGCCATGATTCCCCCCGGAGCCGGCATCCGCGGCGCCTGGGGGCCCGCTTTGCCCCGCGTCGGGCGAGTCGGGGGTGGTCGTGGAACTGCAAGCCATGCTGACGACGAAGAAGAGCACGAGCGCGAGGCGGTCCATGAGGAAGGACAGACTAGGTCAGCGGCAGTGACGGAGAGAAGGCTGCGCTCGGCAGCCGTCAGAACATGTGCCCGACCGTTGGACCTGGGCCGCCTGGTAGCGCAGTTCCGTGTGCATGAACGCCTTGATGTTCCCGGCGAAGCCGTTGCGCTCGATGCCGCCCGCGCACGCTGTTCATTCCGCCAATGCCTTCCGAAGGGATGGCCTCGCAGGCGCAGCCAGAAGCCCGGCGTCCCCTGGCCCGAGTTGGCGCTCACCAGAGGAATGGCCATCGCATCGAAGCCAGACTTCCTCACGGGATCGAGTCCGGGGAAGCGCTCAGGCTGACAGGAGGACGGCCGCAACGGGAATGAGCATGAAGAGGCCGCGAAGCACGCCCGGGTGGCGGCGCTCCTTCCCGCGCCCAAAAGCCTCGGCGGTTGCCCGCCCGCTCTCCTGGAAGGCGACTCACTCCCTGGGGCGGCTGTCCTCTCAAGTGTTCATCTTGGCTGCCGGAGGAGGGGAGGCGACACCCGTGAGCGCTGTGCTTCCACCAGCGATGCATCTATGGGCTCACGGCCTCGTGAGCCGGGTCCGGGAGAAGGTGCCACCCGCGCCAGGACGCAGGGCGAGGAAGCTGCTCCTCGTCCACCTGGATGGCGTTCCGAAGAGCCTGCTGGATGAAGCGCTCGTCGCGGGGCGCATGCCCTTCCTATCGCGGCTCGTCCGCTCGGGGGCCTTCCACCTGGACGAGGCCTTCTGGGGAGCGCCCACGTCAACGCCATACTTCCAGGCAGGCCTGCTCTACGGCATGCGCCATTCCAACCTGCCGGCCTACTCGTGGTTCGACCGTGAGCTGGGCCGCAAGGTCCAGATGAACACCCCGGCGGATGCGCTGGCCATCGATCAGCGCCTGCGCGGTGCGGGCCGCACCAGTCTGCTCGATGGTGGAGGCCACGGGTATTTCTCCCTGTTCCGAGCGGGAGCAGCGAACGCGCTGAGCATGAGCACGCTGGCCAGCTTCGAGCAGATGTCGCGCGCGTTCTCCTACGAGATGCTGGGGTTGCTCAGTGCGCGCACGCGCGGCATCTGGGACTACCTGCGCTCGCTGGGCATGGACACCTGGGCCGCGGCGCGCGAAGTCGTCCACTGGGCTCGCGGGCTCCACGACTGGCGCCACGAGCCGGCCTTCCTCTTCAGCCACGTCTTCCTCCAGCGGCTGGGTTGGAGTTTCGCCTTCACCAAGTCCCTGGTGGACATGGCGCGAGGCGTGCCCGTCATCTACCTGGTCTACGGTAACTACGATGAGGTGGCCCACCGTCGGGGGCCGCGCTCCGAACAAGCCCGCGCCGAGCTGCACCGCGTGGATGCGTACCTCGCGGAGTTGTATGCCGTGGCGGGCGCGGTGGAGCAGCCCTACGACGTCGTCTTCCTCTCCGACCACGGGCACGTGGACTGTCTGCCCTGGGAGCAGCGGAGGGGCCAACCTCTGGCCCAGTGGCTGATGGCCCCCCACGGCGACGGACCCCTCTCCGACGATGTGGTCCGCGGACTCTGCGACGGAAGGACTCGCCTGGAGCTGGACACTCGGCCGCGAGCGCCATTCACGCCGGTGGCTGTCGACTGCGGCAACTTCGCCCATGTGTATTTGTCCGGCGAGCCCAATCCGCTGGAAGCCAGCTCCCTGCTCGCACGCCACCCGGATGTCCTGGCCCGGGTGACGCGGAGCCCGGACATCGGCCTCGTCGCGCTGCGAAGGGGCAACAGCGCGGTCGCGCTCGTGCGCGACGGCGTCTACACCGTGGACACGCTGGACCGGGCCCCCCTGGCCTCGGAGTTCAGCAAGCGCGCGGTGGCGGATTTCCTCCGCGTACTCCCAACCATGTCCACCGCGGGCGACCTGGTCCTCTTCGGCGAAGCCGTGCAGCGTGGTGGCACCGTGGGCTTCGCCTGGGAGTTCGGCTCGCACGGAGGACTGACTCGCACGGAGGCCAACAGCCTGGTGTGCTGGCCCGCGAAGGCGCCCGTGGACCTGTCTGGCCTTTCGCACTGCGTACAGCTTCATGAGCGGCTCGCGGCGGCCTATCTCGACAACACCCCACGACTCCGGTTGGTGCCGTGAAGGGGAGGGCGAGGCACGCCGGAGGCCGGGCGTTGTTCAAGGCGCTGCTCGCCGTCTTCGGGCTCGTGCTGTCCGTCGTCCTGCTGTCCACTGCCTTCTTCAAGTGGAACTTGAGCGGCACGGGGCCACTGCTCCAGCCGCGCTTCCCGCTGGGGGACTTCGTGAGGGACTTGCCCGGCCACCTCGTGTGGCTGGTGCCCTTCATGTTGCTCCAGGCCTCCATCATCCCGCTGCGCGCGGTGCAGTGGCAGCGCACCCTCCGTCGGCATGTGCCCCTCAAGGAGCGCTACCACCTGGTGGCCATTGGCGCCTTCGTCCACAACGCGCTGCCGGGAAAGCTGGGCGACGTCATGCGCTCGTTCCTCCTGTCGAGGACGCAGCGCATCCCCTTTCTCCGGTGCCTGGGCACCGTGGGCGTCTGCAAGCTGATGGAGTTCGCGGCGCTGATGCTGCTCGTCATGCTGTCGTTGCTGGGCCCCTTCGGCCGGACGCTGTCCCGCTTCGAGGGGGAGCTGAAAGCGGCCGTGTTACTCTGTGTGGGGCTTGTTGCGCTCGTGGTGCTTCTGGCGCACTGGTCCGGCCCGCTCGCCTTCGCACTGCACCGACGCCACAAGCTCCCGAGGGTGGAGGGCTTCCTCCACCACGTCAGCGAGGGCCTGGGCACCGCGCGCTCCTTCACCGGCATGGCGAAGGTGTTCGTCTTCTCGGTGGCGCCAGTGCTGGCCTCCGCGCTGGCCTACGGCCTGGCACTCCATGGCATCGGCATCTCCGGCGGACTCTTCGCCGGGGCGGTGGTGCTGGGGGCCATCTCCCTGGGGCAGTCGCTCCCGGGTGTCCCCGCGGGAATGGGCATCTACTACTTCGTGACGAGCTGGGCGGCCCGCAGCCTGGGGGCCTCGCCGGAGGACGCGGCGGCCTTCGCCACGCTCACGCACCTGGGCACCGTCATCAGCCAGGTCGCGGTGGGAGCCGTCTCCGTCCACCTGCGGAAGATTCGCATCCGCGACTTGCGCAAGGGCGGGAGCCTCGCGCGGGAGGCCGCGAACCACGTGGCGCACGATGCCGTGGAGCCCGCGCGTTCCTGACCCCTGAAAAGCGAAAAGGGGCCCCGGTTTGAAACCGGGGCCCCTTCTCAACTTTGTGCCCAGGAGAGGACTCGAACCTCCATGCCCTTGCAGGCGCTAGACCCTGAATCTAGTGTGTCTACCAATTCCACCACCTGGGCAGGTGGGGCATCGCGGTGCGGCGCTGCGATGGGCCGGACGTATAGAGCTACTGCCCGGCCCCGTCAAGCACTACGTAACAACCTCACTTCTTCAGCGGCCATTTTCCTTCGGCCTCGAGCGAACGGCGCAGGACGGGGTTCTCGTCCATGAAGGCGGTGAGGGACTCCTCGGTGATTTCGACCAGGATGTCCTCGGCGCCCAGCTCCGTCTGGCAGCTCAACCGGGAATAGGGGCGGACGTCGAAGCCCATGTCCAGGCGGTCCGCCTCCGCGTCCGTCTGCTCGCTCAGCGAGTCGAGGCCCTTGCGGACCCAGATATGGCAGGTGGAGCAGCCGCAGACCCCGCCACAGCTATGCCCCACCTGGGCGCCGCAGGCCTCGGCGGCGTCCAGCAGGGTGGTGCCGGTGGGCACGTCGGTGCTGACCTCGGCCAGGGGGCTCTTGAAAGTCACCTTGGGCACGTCAGTAGTCCTCCACGGAGTGGCCAGCCACCACCTGGGTGATGGCCTGATTCATCACCCGCTCGATGAAGGGGCGGGACGCCTCGTCCAGCGCGTGCACGGCCTCCTTCAGCTTCAGGTGGTCCTCGCCCTTCATCAGCTCGCGAACCTGGGCGATGGCGGAGTCGATGGTGGCGCGCTCCCCCTCCTGGAGCAGCGAGCCGTGCTCGCCCAACTGCCGGTCCGCCTCGGCCAGCACGCGCTCGGCGTCCACCCGCTGCTCGCGGACCTGCCGGGCCTGGATGTCGTCCTCGGCGTAGTCGATGGAGTCGAGCAGCATCTGCTCAATCTCCTCGTCCGTGAGGCCGTGGCTGGGCTTCACGGTAATCGACTGGCTGACGCCGGTGCTCTGCTCCTGCGCGCTGACGGAGAGGATGCCGTCGGCGTCCACCTGGAAGCGGACCTCCACCCGGGCCATGCCCGCGGCCATGGGCGGAATGCCGGACAGGGTGAAGCGCGCCAGGCTGCGGTTGTCCTCCACCAGCTCGCGCTCGCCCTGGAGCACGTGGATGTCCAGGCCCGTCTGCCCATCCTTGAAGGTGGTGAACACCTGGCCCGCGGTGGTGGGGATGGTGGAGTTGCGCTGAATCAGCTTCTCCACGATGCCGCCCATCGTCTCCAAACCCAGGGAGAGGGGAATCACGTCCAGCAGCAGCACGTCATCCTGCCGGTCCGCCGTGGTGAGCAGGTTGGCCAGCACCGCGGCGCCCAGCGCCACCACCTGGTCCGGGTCGATGTCGCCCAGCGGCTCACGGCCGAACAGCTCCGCCACGTAGCGGCGCACCGCCGGCACGCGCGTGGCGCCGCCGACCAGGATGACGCCGTCCAGCTCCCCGGCCGTCACGCCCGCGTCCTTCATCGCCCGCCGGCACACCGTGCCCGTCTTCTGCACGAAGGGCTGAACCCAGGCGTCGAAGTCCTCGCGCTTCACCGAGTGCGTCTGCCCGCCCGCGGAGAACTCCACCGAAGCCGCGTCGGTGAGCGCTTCCTTGGCCTTGCGCGAGGCCGCCAGCACCTCCGCCACCAGGGCGGGAGCCGGCGCCTCGGATGCGCCCAGCGTCTCCATCACGCGCTGAGCAATCGCCCGGTCGAAGTCATCGCCACCCAGCGCGGAGTCGCCGCCGGTGGACTTCACCTCGAACACACCGTCCACCAGCTTGAGGATGGAGATGTCGAAGGTGCCGCCGCCCAAATCGTAGACGACGAAGGTGCCCTGGCTGCCCTTGTCCAGTCCGTAGGCCAGCGCGGCGGCGGTGGGCTCGTTGAGCAGCCGCAGCACCTCCAGCCCGGCCAGGCGGCCCGCGTCCTTGGTGGCCTGCCGCTGGGCGTCGTCGAAGTAGGCGGGCACGGTGATGACGGCCTGCTCCACCTTGGTGGAGAAGTGCGCTTCCGCGCGGCGCTTGAGGGCGCGCAGCACCTCACCGGAGACTTCGATGGGGGTGACTGGCGTGCCGCCCGCCACGTCGAAGCGCACCACCTTGGCGCCGGGCGCGAACTTGTAGTGCCCCAGCTTTCGCGTCTCCGCGTCGTCCGGGCTGCGCCCCATGAAGCGCTTCACGGAGGCGATGGTGTCAGTGGGGTGCTCGGACGCCAGCTTCCGAGCCCGGGCGCCCACCACCACGCCGCCGTCCTTCGCGTAGTGCACCACGGAGGGGAGGAACAGCGCGTCGCCCTCGTCCACTGGGACGCAGACGGGCTGGTCCTTCACCACCGCCGCCACCAGCGAGTTCGTCGTGCCCAGGTCGATGCCCACCGCCTGCCCCTTGGGCTTCAGCGGGTCGTGAATCTGAAGGTAGCCGTTCTTGCTCACGCCTGAATCTCCTCCTCGAACGCGTCCACCTGCTCGAGGAAGCGCGTGAAGTAGCGCACCCGCCCCAGCGCGTGCGATGCCTTTCTCACTTGTTCCTGCCCGCCGTCCCCCGGCTCGCCCGCCTCCAGGGTGCGAAGCGACTCCACCGCTTCGGTGAGGGCCGCCTTCTTCCGGGCCTCCACGTCGTCCGCCATGGCCCGGGCGCGGCCCAGGTCCTTCTTCGCCATGGCGGCGTCCAGCGATTCGCGCAGGTCCATGACCTCCTCCAGGAAGGCCAGGGGCATGTCCTTCTGGGCGCCCGCGTCCTCGCGGTCCAGGTCGATGCCGTGCAGCTTGAGCAGGTAGAAGGCGCGGCGCACCGGGTCCTTCAACGTCTTGAAGGCCTCGTTGAGGGCGGTGGTGCCCTCCAGGGCCTGCAGGCGCTCGCGCGCGCTGGCCTGTGCCACGCGGTCCGGGTGGAGCTGCAACGACAGCTCGCGGTACTGCTTCTCCAGCGCCGGCACGTCCACGTCATAGGCGCGCTTCAGGCCGAAGACGTCGAAGTGAGTCCTCAAAGGGGGCTCTCCAATGCGGGGAGGGGACAAACGAAAAGGGCCCGGCGGCTGGCCGGGCCCGCGTGGTGGCGGCTCCGCCCAGAAGGAGGCGGAGCGCTTGCTGTCGCGTCAGACGGAGAAGCTCTCTCCGCAGCCGCAGGCCGCCTTGATGTTGGGGTTGTTCAGCTTGAAGCCGGAGGCCATGAGCGTCTGCTCGAACACCAGCTCGGTACCGATGAGGTACAGGTAGCTCTTCGGGTCCACGAAGACGCGCACGCCGTCTTTCTCGAAAATCTTGTCGCGCTCGCGGGACTTCTCCGACCACTCCATGGAGTACTGGAGGCCCGAGCACCCGCCACCCTTCACGGCCAGCCGCAAGCCCGCTTCAGGCGTCTGCCGTTGCTCCAGCAGCTCCTTCAGCCGGGCCACCGCGCTGTCGGCAATGGTGATGCCCTTGGGGGGCTTGGCCACGGGCGCTGTGGCAGGCGCCTGGCGCTGCGTCGTCTCCTGGGTCGCCTGTTCGCTCATGGTTCGCCTCTCCCTTTCCCGAACGTCAGGACGCCTTGGCCTGACGCGCGGCGCGCTTCTTCTTGAAGTCCTCGATGGCCGCCTTGATGGCGTCCTCGGCCAGCACGGAGCAGTGAATCTTCACCGGCGGCAGCGACAGCTCGCGGGCCACGTCCTTGTTGGAGATGGTCATCGCCTGGTCCACCGTCTTGCCCTTCACCCATTCGGTGACGAGCGACGACGAGGCAATGGCCGACCCGCAGCCGAACGTCTTGAAGCGGGCGTCCTCGATGAGCCCGTCCTCGGAGATCTTGAGCTGCAGGCGCATCACGTCGCCGCAAGCGGGCGCGCCCACCAGGCCGGTGCCCACGTTCGGGTCTTCCTTGTCGAGCGTCCCGACGTTCCGGGGGTTCTCGTAGTGCTCGATGACCTTGTCGCTGTAAGCCATGCCTGCTCCTTCAACGGATGCTTCTCACCAAAGGTTCCGGCGGGCAACGCCCTCCGGGCGAGGAGGCTCGCGCCCCCCTGTCTACCTGAGAAGGCGCTAGTGCGCCGTCCACTCGATGCTCTTGAGGTCGATGCCTTCCTTGGCCATCTCGTAGAGCGGGCTCATGTCGCGCAGCTTGCGGACCTTGTCCACTACGAGGTTCACCACGTAGTCGACTTCCTCTTCCGTGGTGAAGCGGCCCAGGCCGAAGCGGATGGAGCTGTGCGCCAGCTCCTCGTCCACGCCCAGCGCGCGCAGCACGTAGGAGGGCTCCAGGGAGGCGGACGTACACGCCGAGCCGGAGGACACCGCCACGTCCTTGATGCCCATCATCAGGGACTCACCCTCCGCGTGGGCGAAGGAGATGTTGAGGTTGCCCGGCAGCCGGTGCTCCAGCGAGCCGTTGATGGTGGTCATGTCCAGCGCGTCCGTGAGGCCCTTGCGCAGCTTCTCACGCAGGCGAAGGAGGCGCGCCGACTCCTCGGGCAGCTCCTTGCGAGCCAGCTCGGCCGCCATGCCAAAGCCGACGATGGCCGACACGTTCAGCGTTCCGGATCGCATGCCGCGCTCGTGACCGCCGCCATCGATGATGGGCGCGATGCGCACGCGCGGCCGGCGGCGCACGTACAGCGCGCCAATGCCCTTGGGGCCGTACATCTTGTGCGAGGTGATGGAGGCCAGGTCCACCTTCATGGCCTCCACGTCGAAGGGCACCTTGCCGATGCCCTGCACCGCGTCGCAGTGGAAGAGCACGCCCTTGGAGCGGCACAGCGCGCCAATCTCCGCGACGGGCTGCACCACGCCAATCTCGTTGTTGGCGAACATGATGGAGACCAGCACCGTCTTCGGCGTCATCGCCGCGGCCAGCTTCTCCAGGCTCACCCGTCCGTCGGGCTCCACGTCCAGGTAGGTGACGCGCGCGCCGCCGGTGGGCAGCTCGGCCCACTTGCGGTACGTCTCGTCGGAGTCCACGTCGTACTTCTTGAGCAGCTCCGACTGGTTGTCCTCGGTGACGTCCTGGCCCGCGAGCTGCGCCAGCCGCAGCAGCTTCAGCTCGTCCAGCCGCTCCTGCCGCACGCGCTCCAGGCGCTTGCAGGTGTCCAGGATGGCCTTGTGCTCCGTCTTGAGGGTGATGATGTGGTCACCCTTGGACTTGTAGAACTCGATGACGCCCTTGATGGCCAGGTTGTCGGACTCGGTGGCGCCCGAGGTGAAGACGATCTCCTGCTCGGCCGCGCCGATGAGCTCGGCCACCTGCTGCCGGGCCTTGTTCACCGCCGCCTCGGCCTTCCAGCCGAACACGTGATTGCGGCTGGCCGCGTTACCGAAGTCTTCTCGCAGGTAGGGCAGCATCGCCTCCAGCACCCGCGGGTCCAGCGGGGTGGTGGCGTGGTTGTCCATGTAGATCGGCAGCTTCACCATTGCTTCCAACACCTTCCTGGAGGGGACGTCGACCGGCGCCTCGGAGCGCCTTTGCCGCAGGGGGGCCTACACCGTCACACCTGAATGTGGACCGGACTGGTCAAATATAAAAAGGGGCGCCTTCGGGTCAAGCGAACATCAGGCGCGCCGCGGGTGTGGGTGCGTGCTCCCAATAGGACGTCTTAAGTCAACGCCGCGCCGTCGTGGATCAGTCCGGGCGCGCCGTCCTGGGACGAGGCGCCCCAGAATGGCGCACCCCCTCCGGCCAACCGCTTGATTTCCCGGCAAGCCCTTCCCTGGCCGGCCGCCTGCACGGGTGGCGGCCACCACAGGGAGGCACGCACATGAGCGCGAAGCAGACGGCCCGCACGAAGGAGTCGCAGGAGACGGGGGAGGGCGGCGGGAGGA